>CAZGCZ010000029.1:0-1891 GCA_964524615.1 uncultured Candidatus Saccharibacteria bacterium | reverse complement strand
AAAAGCTATTACGAGCAAGTTCCTTACTATTGGCAGCTAATAGGCGATAAAGTTGCTGCTGACAGCGAGGCTCGGCTCTATCTAACACACTAGCTTGAGCCAAAGCTCACTTCTCAGCTATAATAGAATACATAGAAAGAGAGGCAGATTATGGCATTTGATCGAGCAAAAACGCTAGTTGAGTTACGTCGTATCCAAAAAGAACTTAAAAAGATTGAAATTGAAGTTGAAGCTGGGAACGGCTTAGTCAAAGTCACTATTAATGGTGAGCAAAAAATACAAAAAGTTACGATTGATCCGTCACTTCTCAATGAAGATGCACATGAGCGCCTGGAGAAATTCTTAGAATCAGCCTTCAACCAAGCTGTAACCCGCTCTCAACAAGAAGCTGCCGACAAAATGAAATCGGTGGCTGGTGGCCTAGGCATACCTGGGCTCTAGAGAAGAGGATATGTGGAAATTTTACCCCCAAATGTTAATAGGCTTATTGAAGAACTAAGTAAACTGCCTTCTATTGGGCCAAAAACTGCGGAGCGACTGACTTTTTATTTATTGAAAAACGGTGATACCGAGCAGTTGTCTGTTGCACTTGGGCAATTGCGCCAAGGCCTTACCCGTTGTGAGCTCTGCCGCACATTAAGTGATCAGCCGCTTTGTACGATCTGCGCTAATAACGGCCGTGATCACGATATAGTTGCAGTTGTATCGCAGCCGCTTGATATTGTAGCGATCGAACGAGCGGGCAATTTTCATGGAGTTTATCATGTTCTGCACGGTTATCTTTCACCGATAGATGGTATTGGGCCAGATGATCTGGAAATTAAGAGCTTACTGATGCGAGTGCAAAAAACAAAGCCCAAAGAAATTATTTTGGCAACAAACCCTAATCTTGAAGGCGAAACTACAGCACTCTATCTTGTTAAAAAATTGGAGGAAAGTGGTATTCGCGTGACACGCTTAGCTCATGGTCTGCCGATGGGTGGTGATTTGGAATACGCTGATCAGATTACGCTGGGGCGAGCGATTGATAACAGGAGAGAATTATGAAATATGATGAACAACAATTTGCTCAGGCTAAAGAGTTAATTACGAATGCTCACACCATTGTTGTCTTAGCTCCTGATGCTCAGGATGGGGATAGTGTTAGCACTAACTTGGCCCTAAAATTAGCCTTGGAACAACAAGGCAAAACCGTTTTTTGGATTGGTGACGGTGGCTCAGACAAAAACTACGCATTTATTGAAGAAAATAAATTATGCCAAACCCCTGATGTTATGGATGATAAAAAAGATCGCGTTGAGCTAGTAGTTATGACAGACGCAGGCGGAATGAATATGTTTGAACGAGCTCTTGAGGGGCGCAAATGGCTGGTTCATGAGAAGCCAACTATTTTATTTGATCATCATACCGATCGGGATGATTTTCAATACACTGCAGAAATTATTGATGAAAAAGCGGCTGCTACCGGGGAGCTAATCTACTATTTTTTTAAAGATATGGGGTGGGAAATAACACCGGCAATAGCCCGACTTTTGATGGTTGGGATATTTTCTGATACCAATCATTTTCAAAATCTTAATACGGATGCCGATGTACTAGAAGTAGCTACCGAGCTTACAAAACTTGGTGCTGAGCCGGGGAAACTATCGGAAGAAATGGCTAGCTCTTTTGCTCCAGAACCAGCCGGCTTTAAACTCATTCATGAACTTCTTACTACTACGGTTTTTGATGGGGGCGTAGCTTATACTCTTGTGCCATATGAGCAGTATCGTTTAGCACCAAGTGGCACTAGCATCCGGCATGATATTGGGAGTGCTATTCGTTATATTCAAGGTGTAAAAATTAGCTTTGTGCTGCTGGAAAAAAGCCAAGGAGATTATTATTTATCCAT
>CAZGCZ010000028.1:0-2424 GCA_964524615.1 uncultured Candidatus Saccharibacteria bacterium | reverse complement strand
TGATCATCGCCGCCAGATATTCATTAGCTAGTAACCCGCCGAAAATTGCAGCCACTGCAATAACATCGACATTAAATTTGCCTTGCCTAAGTTGATTAAGCATCATAATTAATATCGGCGTGCCTGTTATAATTACGCCATAAAATAACAACTTATTCGTGGAATATCCAAACGAGTATAGGATAGCTGAGGCTAACAATAGCCCAAATGCTGATAAAGCCAACAACATATTGAGTGTTACGATAAAATTTTTGTGTTTTAACAAAATACCCTCTTATCGTCGCAATAGCCAAACGGCTATCACTAATAATCCAAAAAGAATCCTATAAATAACAAAAATATTTAAATTGTGGTTATTAAGGTATTGAAGCAGCCATTTAATAACTAGCCAACCAACCACAGCCGCAATAATCACCCCAACAATAACGTCAGCAGTGGAGATTGTTGTGGTATTTTTCGCAGAAACTAACTGTAGAGTTTTGTATGCCCCCGCCCCCAGTGTTACAGGGATTGCTAATAAGAAGCTAAAGCGCGCTGCATCCTCGCGCTTAAAACCAAGTAGTAAGCCAGTGGATATGGTCGCCCCACTGCGTGAGACACCAGGCATAAGAGCCAATGTTTGCCCAATTCCAACCCAAACCGCATCCGGAAGTTTTATAGCGCTTAACGGACGCTTTAGGCGTGCATGATGGTCGATTAAGTATAGTGCGACAGAAAAAACTATCATACTAACCCCAACAATGAGCGGTGCGGAGCTACTTGTGTGAAAGTTATTGTCTATCCATTTATCGCCAAGGAACCCAAAAAGAGCTCCGGGGATTGAGGCAATAAGGATATACCAAATGAGTTTGTCTTTTCTTCGTACTAATTCCCAGATGTCTCGCCAAAAATAAATAATGAGAGCTAGTGCAGTCCCCAGATGAATTGCTGCATCGAAACTGAGGCCAGGATCGGACCAATGAAAAAGCCAAGGAGTTATTAATAGATGTGCAGAAGAAGATATCGGCAAAAATTCTGACAGACCTTGAATGATTGCAAGGATAATAACAATACCTAACACTTAAATACCCGCTTTCATAATCGCTTGGCGTAATTGTTCACCTATTTCAGCCCAATCTTTTGGGTCAATTTTGTGAGCTTTGCTGGGGTTAAGATCAGATGGCTGATTAATGGGAATTAGGTGTAAATGAACGTGGTCACTAATATTAAATCCCTCAAATAATAAAGCCACTCTTTGGGGCTTTAGCTCAGACATAAGTACTTTGGCAATTTTTTGGCTCAAATCCATCATGCCGTGAATTGTTTGTGCGTCAGTATTCCAAAAATAACTACCTTTAGTTTGTTGTTTTGGTATTACGATCGTATGCCCAGGATTATGCGGCATAATCGAGAGAAAAGCGGCATAATCGTCATCTTCGTAAATAAACTCGGCAGGCAGTTCCCGCTTAATGAGCTTGGTAAATATACTATCTTTCATCTTTTGCATTATAGCGGATACTGCTCTGCTAAAGAAACATATTTATCGAAAACTTAAGCCCAGGCGGCCAAAATTGCGCCCATGACTAAGAGGGCTAATAACTGATTACCTGCACTAATTAAAAATAATTTTTTGCCCCGGCGTTCAAAAAGCACTTTTCCGGCCAATACAGGCAGAACAAAGCCCAGCCATACCCAAAACCCAGTTACCATGCCTTCCCAAACTGTAGTAGCTTGCGCGTAACTCACAAAATGAGCTAACACAAAAGCGGTTAGAAGAGCCAAAACAAGCATTCCTAAATATGCTGGTAGAGCTCCTTCACGCATATCTTTATCTGATAGATTAACTTTCTTTTGCCAAATTTTTCCAAATAACAGCTTGGAATACCAAACTGCGCCAATGATCATGGCAGCAGCGGTTGCTACAACTACAGCCATCCAATTAATCGTTACTGTCGGCATAAAATTCACCTCCCTTCTTATAAGTCTAAGGTAAGTGTAACCATAAGCAGTTTTTTTTGCAATTGGTCGGGGTGACAGGACTTGAACCTGCGACCTCACGGCCCCCAGCCGCGTGCGCTACCAACTGCGCCACACCCCGATGTCATTTATTGTAATTGTAATCCTTAATTTTAGCCACTTTACAGATATAATTTCACTGAAGTATGAGTTTTCCACATGAAGTATAAGTGAAGATACTTTACATAAGTATGATGTTTTGACATAATGATTATGTTAAAAGTAATTTATGTGGCACGGATAAACAAATCAGCAGAGGTGCTTGCAGCAATCGCTAAACGACACGTCGTTAGCCAAGCCGAAATCACCTCTAGCCGTGAACTACTCAATTTATTCAGCGGAAGCCGGGCTACACCTGCCCGCCGCATCGTTGATACAGCTGCCCTGCTCACAAAGCAGGGTTTTGTATCTACCGGCCGTATTGATGAT
>CAZGCZ010000027.1:0-5185 GCA_964524615.1 uncultured Candidatus Saccharibacteria bacterium | reverse complement strand
TGATCAATAAGATTTTATTAACAAAATTCACTTCGCTTAATGCCACATATAGTCTAGATGGCAACATAGAACTAGGCTTAAGTACTTCAATTACCCTGAATTTGACTTCTGGTCCGACTACTATTGTATATATGAGTGGTCAAAAACCTGATGCCTTTGCTCAAACCGAAAAACTCATTCAAGACGCCTGTATTCAAGCAACTCAGCCATACAATCCTGACAAAGTAATTGTGAATGTTAAAAAGCCACTTGATGAAGCCAAGGTTAAAGCTAAGGCAAAGGCTTGGGACACCAGTAAAGCTACTTTACCAAAACCTGCCAAAGATGAAACAGCCAACCAAGAGCTGAGTGATGCGAGTGCTCAATCTGCAATTTCTCAACTTGGTTCTAGCAGCAAAGGTGATTTTACTCAAGAAGGACAAACTTATAACGTCTCAGTTATTCCAGTACTCCCCGAAGCCGCCTCTCCTACAGCTAGCGCCAATGTCAAAAATAAGAAAAATCCGCATAAGCCTGCCCCTAAACCACAGCCAAACCCTAATGGTAAAGTTCCAGTGGTTAACATATCAGCTTCACCATCAACCATTAGTGCTGGGGGAAGTGCCACTATTAAATGGAGTGTGGCTAATAGTCCAACATCCTGTACGGCTAGCGGTGGGAATTTTACTGGAGCCAAGGCTGCTAGTGGTTCAGAATCAACTGGAACGTTAACTACTACTACTACATATTCCTTGTCTTGTATTAATGCTGCTGGTAGTGCTAGTGCGTTAACCACAGTTACTATTAGCAACACATTAAATGCCCCAACAGTTAATCTTACTGCCAGCCCATCCACAATTTCATCAGGTGCATCATCGACGTTGAGCTGGAGTGTTGCCAATAGCCCTAGCTCGTGTACGGCTAGCGGCGGGAATTTCTCCGGCACTAAGTCATTTAGCGGATCACAATCCACAGGCAGTCTTACTACAACGACCTCATATACCCTTTCCTGCTCAAATGCCGCCGGCACTACCAAAGCTTCTGCTACCGTAACTATCACCCAACCAACCACTACCGGTACAGGGCTACTTGGATCATATTATGACGGGCTTTCAAGCTCAGCATCACTGGTTCGCACTGACCCAACAGTAAACTTTGACTGGAGTTTGGGTTCTCCTGGAACAAATATTGGGGCTGACTATTTCCGAGTGCGATGGAGTGGCCAAGTTATGGCACCAACGACTGGAAACTACACATTTGAAACAGTCAGCGACGATGGTGTTCGAGTCTACCTAACCAGCAATGGAACTGAAAACTTAATAATTAATAATTGGACGGCCCATGCACCAACTGTTAATAACTCAAACACAGTTAGTCTTGTCGCTGGTACGAAATATACTATTCGCATGGAATATTATGAAGTGGGAGGCGGGGCCACTGCACAACTTAAGTGGATAACTCCAGGAAGTTCTAGTGCCGTTGTTGTACCTCAAGCACAATTATATCCAGTTGCATCGTCCGTTACTTCAGCTCCACCAGTGCCATCAGACTTCAAACCTTATGTTGCCCTTTCTGCTTCACCAACTTCGGTTTCATACGGTGGCTCTGTCACACTCACTTGGAATGTTAGCGGGCATCCTTCAACCTGCACAGGTTATGGTATTAACTTTGGTGGTACAAAAGCTGCCAATGGCTCTCAGGTAGTTAGTGGACTGACAGTTTCGCAAGGATTCACAGTAACATGTTCAAATTCAGTAGGTTCTGGAACAGCTTCAGTTACAATTAGCGTAGGTTCTGCTACTCCAACCTATTCAAAACCTTATCCTACTCGAGTTATATGGCTCTATGCAATTGATCAGGGACCTGATCTAAGAGATGTTGGCGGATTTAACTTTGCCAAAGACATTTACTGGGATGTATCTATCGGTAAAAACAATAAAGGCTCATCTCCAATCATTATGCAGGGTCCTGCTCCACTGAGCTGGTATCGAACTTGCCACAACCCATATGGCTGCTCAAGCGTCAGTTACGCAGTGCTAGATAATTTGAAGAATGGTTACGGCTATCCATCACTCTACCAGCCAGGAGTTTCAACCATGGTAATGCTTCAATTTGCAACTGACTATGACCCATATACCTATTGTGGTGGTGGTTTAAGTTTCCAGCCAGGAGTTTCAACTACAACCAACCCTGGAGCAATTGGAATCGTCTATGATGCAAACTCTCCACTAGGAGGCGTATGTGATCCTTATACACTTATATCATTGGCCCATGAAACTGGACATACGTATGGCTTAGCACATGTAACCGATATTTCGCTGATGAACACTAACGTAAATAGTTTCTGTAATGACCTATTCTCTGATCCATGCAAACTCAATTGGTTACAAGCCATAGACATTAATCTTAACAGTCCTTACTTCAATCCATAGCGACTTTATAACTGAGCGCTGTTGGGAATGGTAGGCTGAGTTTGCCGGGAGGCAATGAGGCCTTTTTTCATATCATAATCCCGGGCTTTTTTATAAAAAACAAATAGCGTGACATTGAGTAATATAGTAACGGCCAGCGATATGGCTACAGTAATTGGATAACCAAGTATTAATCCAGCGTCATACAAAGCATGCACAAGCGTTACTATTGCCAGCGCAATAAAGGTTTGAGTTAGACTTTTGCGCTCAATTTTAGTGAGCGCAAAATAATAACCAATGATTCCTGCGGTTGCGGCGTGAAAGAAAACCAAAATTAATGCTCGGTATAGCCCTACACTAGCACCAAACCGCCAGACGTACAGCATATTTTCAATAACACCAAAAGCTAGTCCTGCCAATGCAAAATAAATTACTCCATCGGCTACGCGGTTAAAATAACTGCGACGATGAATAAATAATGCTAGTGGCAAAAATTTAGCTGCTTCTTCAGTAATAGCGATTAGCAAGCTTAGTCGAACTACACCCAACAAGCTGGGGGTCAACACGTCGGAAAGAATCTGCCCGTTATTTGGTATTAATACTGTCTCTAAGATAAGCGCAATCACGACTGCAATAAGACCAAATCCAAAAGCCTCAAATACAGCGTACCAAGGTTCTTTCACACCATCACGGGAGTACAAAAAATACCAGATTAGTACTCCAGCAAGGCCAAAGATTACCATAATGATCAGACTTGTTTTCATCGTTTTCTATTATTGCACGGAGCCAATGAGATAGCTATTAAGTTCTTGAGTGGCTGCAGAGGAATGACTGCCTCTACCGTCTTGTGTAGCGAAAGCTTGAGTAGCGTCCTGCCCACAATAATTAAGTATTACCCCAGCTCCACCCGGATGCTGACCTAAAAAATCTGTCACATCATAGACTTTGCCACTAATAATTAGCCAGCAACTTGATTGATTATTATGCTGGGCTATTTGATCGGTTGTAAATGTCTTAGCCTGCTGATTATTATTCGAGATACCTGACTGGTCTGTTGAGTTTGAGGGCACACTAGAATCACTCGGCACAGTCACCGCAGTACTATTTTTTGTTTTAGACTCAAGTTTTTGTTTTTGAATAAAACCGCCAACAAAAATATAACTTTCAACCAGCACGTAAAGAATAATACCAATTGCAACAAATCGTTTAATCATAAGCTAAATTCCTCTGAGTGGATTTGTTTATCTTGATACCCTTTGGCTTTAAGCTGCCCGCGTAAACTTTTCATCATTGGCACAGGGCCGCATAAAAGAATTTCTACTTTCGTATTTACATCAGTTTCCTTGACTATTCGATCGGCCGTCAAAAATCCCTCTTTGCTTGAATTAATGAGATGCAGCCTAAAATTATTGCGACTAGAATATTTTTTGAGTTCATCCAAAAAGATTGCTTCGCTGGGATCTTTCACGCTATAAAAAAGGTCAATGGAATAATTTGACTCTAAACTGCGAGCCATGGATAAAAATGGCGTAATACCAATTCCACCTGCTATCCAAATTTGGTGGTGATTTTTCATTTTGGAGTAGGAAAACTGGCCATATGGCCCCTCTAGTGTAACTGGGTCTCCGACTTTTAAATTCTTCATTGTCGAAGTAAAGTCACCAAGATTTTTAATGCTAAAACGCAGTTGTTTTTCATTTGATCCAGAACTAATAGTAAAAGGGTGTTGTTGTTTAGGTACACCGGCCGAATCAAACTGCACAAATGCAAATTGACCAGCATAGTGCCTTAATGGTCGGCCTTGCGGGCTTAACACAACTTCATTAACTTGTCCTTGTGGATTTATAGCAGCAACTTTATAGTGAAATTGTTTTGTCGTTCTACCATGAAATAATGAGCGATATATATACAGTGCTACAGCAATCGTCATTAAGACTAACAAATATACTCGCAAGGGCGTTATCTTTGATAAATCCGTCGCTTTGTTAAAAAGTACATGATAAACAGCTAATAAAAATACCGCTCCTAAAAGCCGCATCACTAAAACAAAACGCTCATAGCTTACAAATAGGTAAAACGTAATTATTAATAATCCCACCATCAAAATCATAGCTGCTTCCCCGGCTAAAATTGGCCAGTCGCCGTGAGGTTTTAAAAATTCATAACCTGAGGTTAGACTAATCATAGCGTAGCGAGTGCTTATTAAGCCTGCATGAAGCATAAGTAACAATAATACCCACCCACCAATTAAATGATGAGCTTTGTATAATTTATCGAGACCAAAGAATGCTTTATTAAGCCAGCGTGTTCGAGCAGATAAAATAATTTCCCAAGCAAATAGACTAACTCCCGCTAGAGCGGCTAATTTTGCCACTACATCAATTTTTTCTGAGGTGGTTGTCAGCACTAAAGGAGAAGGATGAAAGCCAAACCACAAGCCAATTGGCAATAAAGCTATTACAAAAGTTAAAAGCCAACCTAAAGAATTATATCGATATTTCATACTATATTGAGTATAACAGAGCCAAGCTTAAACTTACCTGAATTACTGCTTAACCTCACCCCTCTTCCGTGTCAGTAGTATCAGCACCACTCCCCCTACTACCACTAAGGCTCCTACCCACAGTAGCCAGTTAGTGTTGGTGTGAGTTGGAGTATTGGTTGGTGTAGTGTTTTGGGTGGGAGCAGTAGTTTTAGTAATGTTCTTGAAGGTAATATTAGCAGTAGTAGCAGTGAGAGATGTTAATGTGGCGGCAATATCATCAACTGAGTCATGGTTTAAATCAATGGTTTTG
>CAZGCZ010000026.1:0-4964 GCA_964524615.1 uncultured Candidatus Saccharibacteria bacterium | reverse complement strand
AGGAGGAAGGGGTAGTAGTATGAGATATAAAATTAAGCAAACCATTTTACTACTGGTCTATAGTCTCGGTTTCTTGCTGTTGCAGTTGAATTTATCGAGTCAATTAGCTCATGCTACTGTTCCATATACTGCAACGGACGTCCTCGGCCAACCAGATTTCACGAGCTATGATGTAGCTACGACGGCAACAGGTTTTAACGCTCCTGAGGCAACGGCTCTTGATACTATTCACCACCGATTATTTGTAGCAGAGATAAACAATAATCGTGTAACAATTTTTAATCTTGATGACAATAATAATCTTATAGATAAGACTGCAGATTATGTCCTCGGCCAACCAGATTTCACAAGTAATAGTCCTGCCACAACGCAAGATGGTATGGGAGGTCCAACAGGCTTATTTTATGATGATACAAATGATTGGTTATTTGTATCAGATGGCTGGAATGGTAATAATCGTATCCTAGTTTTTGATCTGTCTGGCGGTATTGTGAATGGTATGAACGCCAGCTACGTCCTTGGCGAACCAGACTTCACAACAACTATCCTTGCTACTACTCAAGATGGTATAAACGCACCAAGTGCAGTCTCCTATAATAGTGTTACTAAACAACTAGCTGTAGGTGATTTTAGTAATAGTCGTGTTCTTATTTTTGATCTGGCTGGCGGTATAACTAACGGTATGAATGCCAGCTATGTCCTAGGCCAACCAGATTTTATAAGTGGAGGTTGGGCTACGAGCCAAAATGGCATGGATGGACCGTGGGGGGTAGTGTTTGATAACAATCATAATCGCTTGTTCGTAGATGATCATGAGAATTCTCGTGTCACAGTTTTTGATCTGTCTGGCGGTATAACTAACGGTATGAATGCCAGCTATGTCCTAGGCCAACCAGATTTCACCACGATTGATGATGGGCCAACGCAAAGTGTGATGTATTATCCAAATGCAATTGCTTATGATCCAAATGCTGACAGAATTTTTATAACAGGCTATGGTGACCCAGTCTGTACAGTTTTTGCTTACGACTTAGCTGGTGGCATCACCAATGGCATGAATGCTAGTGGTGTGCTTGGCGGTGCTACTTTTGATGATGTAACGTCGTGCTCAACTACCCAGAATACATTCTTCTTTTCTGATTATGAAGGTAATATGATTTTTGACGCGACCCAAAATCGACTGTGGATACCAGATGGTAGTAACAGTAGAGTAATGATTTATAATTTTGCTCAAATCACCACTACTTCTTTGCCAAATGGCACAAAAGGAAGTAGCTATAATCAAACTATCAGCACAAGTGGTGCACAAGGAACAAAATCGTTTAGTATTACATCGGGCTCTTTGCCACCTGGTGTAATGCTAGATTCGAGTACCGGTACATTATCTGGTACGCCAACATCCGCTGGGGTATATAGTTTTACTATTCAAATTTCCGATAATAATGGCAATGCAGGGAACTTATACAGATAGTCAAAATTATTCTGTAACGATTGCGGGGAGATCTTCTAATGGTGGTTCATCAAGCTCTAGCTCTACTAGTTCTAGTATTTCATCCACTGTCAGTGATGATAGTACTACCCCTGCTACTAACGAAATCATCCTCAATTCCTTCAATGACTTCTTTACCAATTTGGGAGTCTCCATCAATGATCTCAAAGTCGGCGATATTATCCATTTTTGCAGTAATGGTAGCTCCAGCTGTGATGCATCAAGTGAGCAGTACCATACCATCACCATCACCAATATCGATCAAGCAAATAGCACCGTCACTATAACGATTGCCTCAACCCCACAAACGTTTACTTTCTCAACTAACCAAACTAAAACAATTGACGTTAATGGAGATGGGAAAGATGATATAGCTATTACTTTCACTGGTATTACCAACTCAGTTGCTACTTTCTCATTCAAAAACATCACCAAAACTATTACTCCCACCCAAAACACTATGCCAACCAATACCCCAACTAAAACCAACACCAACTGGCTGTTGTGGATAGGAGCACTGGTGGTAGTAGGGGGAGTGGTGCTAGTGGTGGTTACGAGGAAAAAGAATCCGGCATAGTTCTCAGTATTTTTTAAGAATCATCGTATAAGCTGATTGTGTAAGAACAAGGAGGGGATAATCAATGTTCTACCACCAGCAAAAAATAAGGCCTAACCACGGTCCATAACACCAACTTCAGCCTAAAACCCTACTATTTTTAAAGAGACCCATGACGGGTCTCTTTAATTTTTTTCTCAGTCAGTTTTAAGAAAATTACAGTATACTTACTCTATGAGAATACTAATCGTGGAAGACGAGCATAAAATCGCTCAGGCCATAAAAGAAGGCTTAGAGCAAGAGTCATTTGCTGTCGATGTGGCTTATGACGGTGAAGAAGGACTAAATTCAGCGCTATACGATGATTATGATTTAATTGTGCTTGATTTAATGTTACCAAGTATGGATGGGATGGAAATTTGCCGCCGACTCAGAGCTGAATCAATTCATACACCAATTTTAATGCTAACTGCTAAGGATCAAAACAGAGACATCGCTAATGGCTTGAACGCCGGAGCCGATGATTATTTACCAAAACCGTTCTCTTTTGAAGTGCTGTTAGCTCGAGTGCATGCATTATTACGCAGACCGCATGAAAAACTAGGCGAAAAGCTCATGATTGAAGATTTGGTGCTCGATACTACAAAACACGAAGTAACACGTGCTGGAAAAATTATAAACTTATCAAGCAAGGAGTATGCCTTGCTTGAGTATTTGTTGCGCAACAAAGACAAAGTACTCAGTAAAAATAACATTATGACTCATGTTTGGGACTTCGACGCTGATATATTGCCAAATACCGTTGAAGTTTTTGTAGCGTATTTACGGGCTAAAATTGACAAGCCATTTAAAGGACCCACCCTCATCCAGACTGTACGCGGATTTGGCTATAAAGTGAGTGCTCAAAAATGATTCGGTTTTGGCAGTCTCATACGCTGCGCCTGGCAGCTTCATATTTGGCTATTATTATGGTGCTGTCCATTGGGTTTAGCATAATTTTATACCAAGTCTCTTCAGATGAAATCGGTAGGCAAGTCCCGCCCAGCTACAATCGCTTTTATGAACCTCCTAATCTAGAGCTGAGAGAATTTTTTGAACACAGAGTGAATGAAGGTCGCCTACATTTACGCAATAATCTTGTATTGCTTAATCTTTTTGTTTTAATTACCGGCAGTGGAATTAGCTATCTCTTAGCCCGCCGTAGTCTGCGGCCAATCGAAGAAGCAATGGAAGCGCAGGGTCAGTTTATTACCAATGCTTCTCACGAACTACGCACACCACTAACAGCAATCTTGGCAGAAAATGAAGTTGCTTTGCGTCGCCCGGGGTTAAATCTGAGTCGGGCCAAAAAAATTATAGAAGATAATACTGAGGAAATTACCAAACTCAAAGAACTAACAGACGGGCTGTTAAATCTGGCTAAGAATGACAATCATATAGCCCCAAAATCTGTGGCTATTCAGGAAGTAGTGAGTTCTGCTACAACAAATGTACTGAAGTTGGCTCAAGCTAAGCAGGTTTCGATTGATGATCAGTCGTCTAACATTACGGTATTAGCTGAGACTGATAAGCTTACGCAAGTCATGACCATATTATTCGAGAACGCGATTAAATATGGCAAGGCCAATAGTACAGTCTATGTTTCTGCACAACCCAAAGGCAAGGCTGGTGTTATCCAAGTTCGCGATGAAGGACCTGGCATTGCAAAAAAAGATATCCCCCATATCTTTGACCGTTTTTATCGAGGAGAATTATCTCGCTCAAGTCGAAAAGTTTCCGGCTATGGCTTGGGGCTGTCAATTGCGCAGCAAATCATCATATCGTATGGTGGGGAAATTTCAGTCACCAGCACAATGGGCAAAGGCTCAACTTTTACAATCAAATTACCGTTGGGGTAGGCTTTAAGCAAACTTTAAAGTGACTGGCGCTACAGTAATTCTAATTATCGTAAGAAAGGTTTAGTATGAATGTTGTTACTCGCGGTATACGCAATGCGTTCCGAAATGTGATTCGGACATTTTCAATCGTAATTATTTTAGGGTTAAGTATTGGGTTAGCACTTGCCATGTTGATAGCGCATCAGGCAGTAGGTAAACGCATTGATTCTATAAAAAGTTCAATTGGTAATACAATCACAGTTTCTCCTGCAGGAGTTCGTGGTTTTGAAGGGGGCGGTAATCCGCTGACGCAAGATCAACTTACAAAAGTCGCGGCAGTGCCGCATGTTAGCTCCATCGATGAAAGTCTTAATGACAGGCTTGATTCTACAAGCACTAATTTGCAATCAGCAATTGAAGCAGGAGCGCTTGGTCGTCGTTTTTCCCGCAACACCAACTCTAATAATGAACAAGGGATAGCAGGGGGTAGTGGTCAAGCTAATCAAAACTTTACACCGCCAATTATTGTCAGCGGCACAACTAATCCATCCAACTTATCTTCAAATCAAGCCGGCGGCACCTTTGCCTTACAAAGTGGCACTGTTTTTAACTCATCCAGCACTGAAAATATAGCTCTTGTTGGGAGCTCGCTGGCTACAAAAAATAACCTCAAAGTTGGCTCAACATTTACGGCATACAACACAACAATAACCGTCGTTGGTATTTTTGACGGCGGCAACGCTTTTGCCAATAGTCAACTTATTATGCCGCTTGTCACTGTGCAAAAACTTTCTAACCAACCCGGTGATATTACCAGTGCAACAGTTCATGTTGATTCGATTGAGAATGTTGATAGTACAGCCTCAGCTATCAAATCAAGTTTGGGGGATAGCGCAGATGTGGTGAGTAGTGCTGATCAAGCCCAACAAGTGCTGGCGCCTCTGCAAAACATTCAGAGTATTTCACTATATAGTTTGATAGGAGCTGTCTTAGCTGGGGCTGTTATTATTTTACTCACCATGATTATGATTGTGCGCGAACG
>CAZGCZ010000025.1:0-1620 GCA_964524615.1 uncultured Candidatus Saccharibacteria bacterium | reverse complement strand
AGTTCCGCGGGGAAGACCGGTTTTGTCAATAATAACAGCGGCGTTGTCATCAAAACGAATACTTGAACCGTCCGCACGAGTAATATTATTTCGAGTTCGCACCACTACAGCTTGAACAACTTCTTTTTTCTTAACTGTGCCAGTTGGCGTGGCAGTTTTAACGCTAGCCACAATAATATCGCCAACACCAGCATATCGACGTCGTGAACCACCCAGCACTTTAATACACTGGATCTCACGAGCACCAGTGTTATCCGCTACACGCAAACGAGTTTCAGCTTGGATCATGACTTCACCTCAATGGCTTTTTTAGTAATTCGAGCAACAGTAAAGTGCTTGTCTCGCGAAATAGGTCGAGTTTCAACAATCTCAACAGTGTCACCAACTTTGGCTTGGTTTTTTTCATCATGCGCTTTAAAACGATTGGTAACTTTGTACTGCTTTCTGTACAAAGGATGGGTTTTTAATCGCACAACTGCTACGACTACTGTTTTATCCATTTTATCGCTAACTACTGTACCAACAATTGTTCTCATTGCTTTGTCTCCGTTTGAGTCGCCTCTTTACCCTCTTTGGTTAATTCTGCAGCAATCTCACGCTGGCGCATAATAGTCATAACACGTGCTAATTGACGTCTTAGGCCATGTATTTGCTTCACATTACTTACTTGACTAGTGCGCAACTCAACATGAGCCTTATTAATCTCGTCTCGTGTGGTGCGGATCATCTGCTCTAACTCTTTATCGCTTTTGGCAAGAATTTCTTTAGTCTTCATGGGTTTCCTCCATACCACCAGCTCGTGTGATAAATCGGGTTCGAACTGGTAATTTCATGGCTGCAAGTCGCATAGCTTCATGGGCCACTTCAGAAGATACACCGTCTAACTCAAAGATAATTCTGCCTGGCTGAACTTTGGCTGCATAATGATCGACAGCTCCTTTACCCCCGCCCATTGGCACTTCAGCTGGTTTTGAGGTAATTGGCGTATGAGGAAAAATACGAATCCAAATCTTACCACCACGTTTAATGTAACGCGTCATTGCCCGACGAGCGGCTTCTAATTGACGAGAAGTCACCATGCCAGTATCAAGACTTTTTAGTGCATAGCGACCAAAGTCAATATTTTGTCCGCGAGTGGCATTGCCACGAATGCGGCCTTTTTGGCTTTTACGATAGCGGGTTTTACGAGGTAGTAACATTATTCACGCTCCCCTTTGTAAACCCAAACCTTAACTCCAATGACACCGAAGCTGGTCGAGGCAACTGCAGTTCCGTAATCGATATCGGCTCGCAAAGTATGAAGCGGAATTGAACCTAATGCCATGGTCTCGCGTCGAGCCATTTCAGCTCCGTTTAATCTTCCGGAAACGGTCGCTTTAACCCCTAGTGCACCTTCGCGCATGGCGGCTTCCACTACTGAGCGCAAGGCTCGGCGAAAAGCGATTCGGCGTTCCAGCTGACTGGCCAGATTAGCAGCAATAAGGGCGGCATTTGTTTCAGCTTGTTTGACTTCTTCGATATTGATTTTAACGTCTCCAGGAACAATTTTGGTAATAATTTTACGTAGCTCATCAGTACCAGAACCACCACGACCAATTACCACACCTGGACGACTAGTAT
>CAZGCZ010000024.1:0-3628 GCA_964524615.1 uncultured Candidatus Saccharibacteria bacterium | reverse complement strand
TCTAGCCGAAATTACCCCTCAACTCTAAACTAATGGAGTCGTGCGATTGCGTCGCGTAGTGCATTAAGCTGCGACTGATTGCGCCTAATATCATAGTAGTGATAAAACAATATGTTTTTTGCACCATTATTGAGTGCTAATGCTGCCATGGAACTCATCTCAATACTAGTTGGTAAGCGAGCATTATTGGGGTTAAAACCGAGTGCTTGGGCAGTAGCAGCATAATCGCTATTTGCATTCCAGCTAAAAGCCTGGGCAATAAACCAGCCATCACTATCGCCAACTGCAGTCAAATCATGTGCGTAGTCTGCAATCGGGTTAATTGATTGATAGGGAATTGGGTAATAATCAAGTGCATAGTGATCAGTCCCGCTACGAAGACTTTTTAAAAAGCTTTGTCGGCTGGATGCAGAAGGGCTAGTAGCCCCAACTAATACAATCATAATTGGTTTTGTATTAATAGCTTTAATTTTATTGTATCGATCTTGCAATATTGGTTTCCAAGTACCAAGATCACTAGTACTTTCAGGCCGCTCATCCGTAATACTAAACCCCCAGACCGCTGGATGGTTGGCAAAATTACGTACTATGTTAAGGGCAACTTCTTCGTCACTATTACCAAATTGCCGAAAAGATTGATAAAAACCCGAATCGTACTGATCATAAAAGGGGTGCAGATCAATAATCACTTTTATCCCAAGACTCTGCGCGTGATCTAAATAACTATTAACCTGTGCTACGGAGCCATCGTAAGCTGAATAGTTGTAAACCACATTAATTCCTAGACTCTTTTCTTTATCCAGCCAACTAGAACTAGCAGGATCAGATGGAGAATCTTCGGTAAACACGCCAATAAGTTTTGCATTTGTGTTTGCACTCACTGTAGTGGTCGAACTAGAAGAGTTTTTCGTACTTGATTGAGACTTAGCACTGGTTGAGGATGCAGTCGCTGGCTGATCAGCAGGCTTGTTAGTCTTTTGGCTGTTAGAATTATTCTGTGAGTTTGAGTGATAATAGCGGGCTGGCACAAGCGCTCCTAGCAAATTAATACCATTAGAATGAGCGGCCATCATAGCCGCCCCGCTGATAAAAGTACCAAACAATATTAGAAAAAGAAATGGCGCTATCATACGCCGAATCATATATCTCACCCTCATAAAATCATACAGTTATTATAGTAGTTCCAATCTGATAAAGCAAACGCTTATTGGAAGGTAACAGTTTTGCCAACTGGCACCACGCAAACCCATGTTTGACCACGATCAAGCGATACTGGTTGTCCATTTGCGTTAGTCAGTGTTGTGCGCGCAGTATTTGAAGCTTTGCTCCAAGTAATGTCAGTTTCTGTGCCATCTTGGAAGACTTGGCCCTTACCAGACCCAACTACCTGCATGATTACCGTATCTTCGCCAATGCGCGTTTTGCCGTACGAAGTCGGCATATACATCACGACGATGTTTTTAGGTTTGATTGGCGTGTTGCCATTGGCATCAGTGTCGAGTACATTGCGCAAATAGCGGGTGTAATTGTTGGTGTCGGGATTGTAGGTGAATTTAACTTGGTAATCAAAATATGAGTAATCTACATTAATTGTAGAAGCATTTGGGGTGGTAGCTTTTGCATCGTCTTTATGTGGCCAAGGCGTAAAATCAGGTTTTGTAGCATAGCCTTTGTCTGACATAAGCTTTTCGAGATTTTGACCGTAAATATAGAGGTTATGGGGTGCGTAGCGAGTCGTAATTCTACGAAAGTAGCTGCCATTACTAAACTGATCGAGATTTTTCATGCCAAGCGGACCGATTAGGTCTAAAGCGTCTAAATTACCCCCAGCGTGAACCACCGGCACGTTATATTCTCGTCCCCAGTAGGCAAAATATGTCCGTAGTGAGCGAATCGGACCTAGGTCTGGCGGCAATGGCTCTTGATAAAAGGCTTCATAGCGAGTGATGCCGCCCTCTGCTAAAGCTTCGTAAACAATGCCCGCTGATGACAGTCCAGACTGAGGGCGAGCATCAGGGTATAAGTTCTCCTCGATAACGGCAACCACTGGCTTGGCAGCAGCTTCAGCAGAACCCAATACTCCTGTTAGTGGCGCTGCCACCAGTACTGGTTTTGGTGGTTCAGTCGGTTTTTGCACTACAACTACGGCTTTTTTCTTATGATGCCGATAATAAATATAGCCACCAGCTGCGGCGGCAATAAGAACTAGTGCAGAAATAACTCCAATAATAATCCAGGTCTTTTTTGATAAACGTTTCTTTTTTTCAGGAACTTTAAGTTTGACAGCAAGTCCAGGTTGCCCCGAGGTAGCAGGGGCTGGTTTTTGCTCAGTTGATTTATTTTCTGGGTTTTTGTTAGGCATGGAGGCTAAACTTAAGCGTTTTGCTCATTCTAGCATGAATAATTGCCAAACTCTAATCCCAGTCTAGTGTTCCACCAGTTTGATATTCGATTACTCGAGTTTCAAAAAAGTTCTTTTCTTTGGTAAGATCAATCGCTTCACTCATCCAAGGGAATGGATTCTGAACATTAAATTGAGCTGGCAAACCAACCATTTTAAGCCGTCGATCAGCAATATACTCAATATACTGCTTAAAACCCTTGGCATTCATGCCAAAGATTCCTTTGGGGAAAACATTTTGGGCATAGGTATATTCAAGCTTAGCTGCTTCTTTGACAAGATCAATAATGTGCTTTTGAAATGTCGGTGTCCATAACTCGGGCTGTTCTTCACGAATTGCATTAATCATATTGATACCAAAATTGAGATGCTGTGATTCGTCACGCATAATGTACTGAATTTGCTCAGCAGCACCAGTCATTTTATTTTGACGCTGAAAACCAAACATAACAGCAAAACTTGAGTAGAAGAATATGCCTTCAAGGATAAGGGAAAAGACACAAAGATTCTCAAGAAACTTTTGATCACTCTTAAAATCACCAGTTTTGAAGTTAGGGTCAAAAATGCCTTCGTTAAAGCTTAAAATAAAGCTGGCTTTTGAGTAAATTGAGGCATTCTCGCGGTACATATTAAATATTTCACCACCATCAAGTCCGAGGCTTTCAACAATATATTGATAGGCATGAGTGTGAATAGCTTCTTCGTAGGCTTGGCGCAAGAGGTACATTCGACACTCAGGACTCGTAATATAGCGATACATGGCGAGCACAACATTATTAGCGGCAATTGAGTCAGCAGTAGTGAAAAAGCCAAGCACGGTTTTGAGGGCAGTGCGCTCGTCATTTGAAATTTTGCTTGATTTCCAAAACTCAATGTCATCTTGCATGGCGATTTCATTAGGCAGCCAGTGATTAGCATTACCAGCATTATAAGCATCCCAAGCAAACATGTGTTTCATGGGGTAAAGCTGAATAACATCGGCATCAGCACCATTAATGATACGACGCTGGTTTACATCAACTCTTTTGTTTGTCTTGGAAATTGGCATGGTTATTCCTTTGACTCATTTGAGTCTTTAGTTTCAATTGGAACGTCTTGCGGGATTGAAGAGGCGGCTGTCAGATTACGTTTGTGCGTTTGGCCGTGCTCAGAAGCATCGATGGTTGATTTTTCGACTTGGCTAGCGGCTAGTGAGCGCAAGTAATAGGTAGTTTTAAGGCCCATATT
>CAZGCZ010000023.1:0-3287 GCA_964524615.1 uncultured Candidatus Saccharibacteria bacterium | reverse complement strand
TTATCTTTATCTGGATTCATAGTTTTCCTAGCTAGCCAAAATGTCTTCAAATTTTTGTTGTTGTGTCTCGTTATGAGGTCCAATAATAGCCAATCGTAGCTGGTTTGCAGTTAAATATTTGCGGGCTACTCGTCTTACTTGGCTCGCGGAGACAGTATCTATCTTAGCTAAAGTCTCCTCAATTGACCAGACTTTCCCAGTTAATACCATCTGCGTACCATGTCGATCGGCTATGTTACTATTTTCCTCTCCAGACATAATTAATCTGCCTTTGAGCATCTCCTTTGCCTTAGCCAGTTCTTTATCTGATATTAGAGTATCTCGAATTTTTCTTAGTTCAGTAATGACAGCTTTAAGGGCTAATTCCGTTTTTTGCTTGTTAACCCCAGCATAAATTTCAAAAACTCCACTATCAGTAAAAGTTGAGTAACTAGAAAAAACTGAATAAGCCAAGCCTTTGCGCTCTCTCACATTAATACTCAACCGAGAACTCATACCTGATCCTAAAATCGTAGAAAGAAGTCTCATTGGTATATCATCATCTGCTTGCAAATGTGGGGCTCTGGCTGCGACAACAAAATGGCTTTGATTTGTTTTTTGTGTAAGCAAGTTTGTTCTCTTCTCAGAAATTGGACCTTTTGTAGCTTCCGGCAAAGGCACTTTTTTAGGCTTCGTACTACTAAAGAGTTCATTTGTTCGTTCTTCTATCTCCCACATTTCCAGATTACCAGCCACGGCAATGACGATATTATTTAACACGTACTGTTTTTTATAATAATCCTTTATTTGAGCCTTGGTAATTGAACTAATACTTTGTTCAGTACCAATAATATTGGTTCTGAGTTTATCCTGTGGCCAAATCAAATCACCGACTAATCGAAAGACGTACCCTGCTGGGTCATCCTTATCAACATTCATCTCTTCAAGAATTACGCCCTTTTCCCGTTCTATTTCCTTATCTAAAAAAAGAGGGTGCTGCACCATATCAGCTAATATCTCAAGGCCAAGTTGCCAATGTTGCCTCGGAAGCTTCACATAAAAACAAGTGCGATCTTCAGATGTATAAGCATTGATATAGCCGCCGATACCATCAATTTCTTCTGGAATTTGCTTGGGATTAGGTCGCTTCTTAGTCCCTTTAAACAATAGGTGCTCTAAGAAATGCGTCACGCCGTAATTCTTATTTAAATCTTCGTAACGTGCACCTGTGCCTACAAATACTGAAATAGCCACACTGCCTGTTTGAGGAAGCTGTCGATGGACAATTCTAATGCCGTTTTTAAGAGTGGTTGTTTCTGGTATCATCTTTGCGTGTTTTGCGGTAAATATATCTGATTATCAGTATAACCACAACCACAACCACTATATAATCCACGTAATGAAGCCACGTAACGTAGTGGCGCCAACTCTCTCCCACAATATACCCCAGCGTGGCAAAAATAATACTCCAAAGTAATGATCCAGCGGCGGTGTCGCGTAAAAATTTGGCATCATTCATCTTAAAAGTGCCGGCAGCAAAGCCAGAATAAGTTCGAATGACTGGAATTAGTCTTGAGATAAAAACTGCCCTTTCCCCTCGTTTTTCAAACCATTTTTCAGCTTTTTCATAGTCATGCGCAGATATCAAAACATACTTACCATAACGTTTAATGAGTGGCTCACCACCATAACGTCCAATTAAGTAAGAAATGTATGCCCCGATTGTCTGAGCAATAGTCCCTAACAAAATAACGATGAAGATATTAAATCGACCTGTTTTTGCGGCAGCCCCAGCAAGAGCTAAAACTGCTTCTGAAGGAATTGGGATACCGCAGCTATCAAGTATTAACGCAATACTCATCCCAAAATAACCAATTTTATCTATTAGCGTAACGCCAGTATTTAATAACCATTCTGTTAAGCCCATCATTTTCTCCTATTTATCCAGTGTATCCCAATGATTTGCGATCGCCTAGACTTCTTAAGCATTTTGAACAGCAAAGTTTGCCACTGCAATCAAGCTTAGATCAGCCGGCGTGACACCTTGAATTCGCGAAGCTTGGCCGAGGGTGGTTGGCTGTACTTCTTTTAACCGTAATCGCGCTTCATTACGCAATCCTCGAATAGCGTCATAGTCTACTGATTGACTAATTGTGTGTTCTAGACGAGCCTGCATTCGTTCCGCACTTCGTTGTTGCTTTGCAAAATAGCCGCTGTACTTAGCGTCAAGTTCTATCTGATAAAGTACGCTTTGGGGCAATTTTTTGTATAGGCTTTGTGGTAAATTTAACAACGTTATCTCTGGGCGAGCTAAATACTGATATGCACTAATGGTCCTATCGTCTATTTTGATTCGCTCGGCTTTTAAGACCGCAATGCCTTTGGCTATAGCGCGTTTCTTGAGTATTACTCTGTCATAACGCTGTTTACTAATTAAACCGAGCTTGTATGCATACTGACTGAGTCGCAAATCAGCGTTATCATTACGCAACAGCAAACGATATTCCGCCCGGCTTGTAAATATTCGATAGGGTTCAACATGTATTTTCGTAACCAAATCTTCAATGAGAACTCCGATGTAGCTCTCAGCTCGATTCAAGATGAATTCAGATTGTCCAGCTGCTTTGCGCGCTGCGTTAATACCAGCAATCAAGCCTTGCGCTGCCGCCTCTTCGTAGCCAGTTGTGCCATTCATTTGCCCGGCAAAGAACAAGCCTTGGATTTTTTTCGTCTCAAGTGTTAATTTCAGCTGATGTGGCAAAAAGTAATCATACACCACGGCATAACCATAGGCCTTAAATTCAGCCCGTTCAAGCCCTGGAATTGTTCGGATGAAGGTTTCCTGGAGTTTTTCATCAAACGCCGTTGAGCAGCCTTGTAAATACATTCTATCGCCCTCTGGTCCGTCGGGCAGGCCAATTGGCTCAATAAAAATTGGATGCCGACTGCGGTCTGGGAAGTTTGCTACCTTTAACTCAATCGACGGACAGCTGCGCGGACTTCTTTCGGTAATTAAACCGGAAAAAACTGGTGAATTTTTAAGATGATCAAGAATGATGCGGTGAGTTTGTTCGGTAGTATATGTTAGGTAGCAGGGTTCTTGAGAACGATCCTTAAAAAGATCCTTATCTGGATGCGAAAAGCTAATAGGCCCATCGGTCCCAGGTGCAACTTCCATTTGATTAAAGTCAATGCTGTCGCGGGCAATACGAGGAGGCGTGCCGGTTTTTAAGCGGTCATGCTCAATCCCGAGCTCTAATAAGCTTTCAGTTAGGCCATGTGCAGCTTTCGCATCAATCCGCCCCCCT
>CAZGCZ010000022.1:0-4638 GCA_964524615.1 uncultured Candidatus Saccharibacteria bacterium | reverse complement strand
TGGTGCGGCGCGAATTATGATGCCCAAGCATTTGCCACTAGAAGGTAAACTGTTTGACGAAGTGTTGACTCTTACTAATAAGAAAAAAGAGAAAATTGCCTTGTTTGTACCAAATCATCAGTACACTGCCCCAATCCAAAGGGGAGACTTAATCTATCAAAATGACGGGCAAAATTATAATTTTGATATACGAATAACTCCCTATTATTTGCGAAACGGCAACAAGCGACAACTCCAAGGTTCAATTGTGATTATCCGTGATATAACTCGTGAAAAAAGCTTAGAAGAAGAGCGTAGCGCCTTTATTGCAGTCGCATCTCATGAATTACGTACGCCGTTAGCTACAGCTGAAGCAAACTTATCAACGGCATTATTACCAAACTTTGGTCCAATTAGCTCAAAAGCTCAGCCACTTCTCAGTCAAGCTTATCGCAATATTCGTCAGCTTTCAGGAATAGTGACCAACCTCACAACGCTTGATCGAGCCGATCAGGGCCTATTGGATGTCGAGCTTAGTATGGTCAATCCAGAGACAATTATTCGGCAGCTGGCTAATGATTATGGAGGCATGGCCAAAGCAAAAGGGCTGGAGCTGATTACTCATGTTGAGCCGAATACTTTTCCCGTTCTCACTAGCGAATATCGCGTCGTGGAAATTCTCCAAAATTTTGTAACCAATGCAATTAAATATACTTCCAAAGGCAGCGTTACTCTGAGTGCTCGACCAGCTAAGAATCGGGGCGTGGTTTTTGCGATCACTGATACTGGTATGGGGATTCCAACCAGTGATCAAACAAAAATTTTCACTCAGTTTTATAGGGCAGAGGACTATAAAACACGCCAAGTTGGTGGGACTGGTCTGGGGCTATACATTGTGCGTAAATTAGCTGAACGACTCAATGGGCGAGTCTGGTTTATGAGTCAACCCAATGAAGGTTCCACCTTTTATCTTTCGGTACCGCAGTATAGTAGGCTGCAACAAGATCAAAAAGAGGTTGTCACAGCTCAGCTCAAAAACTTTTTTGGTGACATTTGAGGTTGGGCTAGCGGAGCAGTTATTGGTTTTAGAGCAATTGGTTGTGGACGACGCGGCCAGAGGGTGACTATGAGAAAAATCGAAAAGAATACTAAGGCTATAACGCTGCCCGTTGGTGAATCTCCACCATGAGTTGTCCAATTTGAAATAATTGCATAAATTGTCACAAAAAAATACGCTAATCCTATGCTGACAAGCCGAGCTTTGGCGATAAAAGTGCTTTGTGCCAGCCCCTGCTTAATAAGAATATATCCAGTCGGCCATGGAATCACTATATAAATAATGGTTTTTAACAGGGAAGTAATTGGTGCGTCAATTGAAACCATGACATTATTTACTACCACAAGCTGAGTATAATGAAAAACTGTCACAACAATGGCAATATTCATTATAAGAGTCGGTATGAGAATATATAGAAATCTAATTCTACCTCGCAATGCGATATACCATAGTAGCCACGCCTCACCAATCATGCCGATTTGAATAAACAGCTCTCCTAGTTGATCGGCTTTGAGCAAAACAGTCGTATCGGTACTAAAAAATCCCATAACACCAAAGCACAAGAATCCTAACCCCAGCCCAACGCCAATTGAAGCGTAAATTAAACCAAGCGGATTATGTGTTTTTCGATAGGAAAGTAAGCTTTTAATAACATATACAAACATACCAAGTGCCCCAATTGTCCAAGTATAGGCGTTAATTGGCGGGTTCGGTACGATAGTAAGCATTGTCTATTTTTGTTGATTCTGCTTGATCAACTGGACTACCTTACCGTCATCCTTAATATTTTCCCAAAATAGAACCTGTTGTCGATTAATGATCATAGTGTTTTCAGGAGCATGCACTTCGTCTCCCAGCTTAATCAGCGTAATTTGATTATTCTGAGCATTTTGATTGGGCTGGATGTAATATACGTCAGTAATCTGGATAATATCTTTTGTAATGCGTGTGATTTTTCCAAAATACGTTTGATTATTTGTTAGAAAAACAGCCTGATATTGATTTCGCTTAATATCATAAGTGCTACGACGGAATAATATAGTTGCGCCAATGACTATGACCACTATGATTACAGCAGTTATTAGTAAGGCGATTAAGCTTTTACGATTTTTCTTTGACGGAGCTTTTACTGCATGAGTGCCCACATTATCCGATGCCATAGTAATTTTCTCGTTTAAATTCTTCTCAACTCCATAATACGGCTTTCACAACTATATGCCAAGAATTGCTTTTATGCTTATGATAGATACAATATATAGTATGAAGAAAATTTGGTGGTTTGTTTTTGTAATGGTGCTATTTTTTGCGCACTCTGGTTTTGCTTTGATGGATTCACCACTGGTATCACCAAACTATCGTATTGATGAAAGTTTTGTGGGCGGTAGTGGACTTACCGAGGAACAATCCAGCAACTTTAAGGTTGGTGAATCAATTGGCGATACCGGAATCGGTAATTCAACCTCAACTAATTATCAAATTCAGTCTGGCTATACCACTACATCTGATCCTACTTTGTCTTTTATTGTAGATACTACAAGTATCAACTTTGGTGCGCTTTCAACAGCCACCACTCAAACCGCTACCTCGACCTTTCACGTAATTAATTACACTAGCTATGGTTACGTAGTAACAACTCTTGGAAACCCGCCCAATACTGGCGGCTACACCCTAACTGGTCTTAGCTCTCAAACTGCTTCACAAGTTGGTGTAGAACAGTACGGCATTAATTTAAAAGCCAATACATCACCAATTAGTTTTGGTGCTAATCCCAGCGGTGGATTTGGCGTGGCAGCAAGCGGCTATGATACAGCTAACCAATACAAGTATGTGGCCGGCGATACAATTGCTTCTGCCCCAAAAACTTCAGCTCAAACAGATTTTACCATATCATACATTGTCAATGCGGCTTCCACCACGGCGGGAGGATCATATACAGGTACGCAAACACTTGTCTGCACGGGCACATATTAATGTTGACTGGTTGATTACTCTTATGCTAACCTTATTACATAAAGTTAATTACGGATGAAAATTCAACTAAAACAAAGATTTATAGCGTGGCTAAGTCTGTTACTCCTCGTATCTTATTTGTTAGTGCCATTTCAAGCTTCAGCGGCTCAATTAACCAGCCGTAAGCTTACAATAGGTAGCTCGCAAGGTGCCACTTCAACAACGCATAATTATACGTTTACTGCTCCGAGCGCAACAACCATAAAATCAGTTGATTTTACGTACTGTACAGCCGCATCTGGAACCTGTACGACACCATCAGGAATGTCCAGCACGGGTGGGTCGCTGGCCAGTACTACAAACCTTGGTTCGGGTGGTTCTTGGACGGGGACATTTACAAGCAACGGCCGGCTGCAAATTGCTAACAACTCCAACACTGGATCTCCATCTGCTGGCATTACTGTAAATTTCAATGCCATTACAAACCCCACGCTTTCAGGTAACCAAACGACTTTTTATGTCAGAATTGTGACGTATTCTGATTCTGCATGGTCAACACCAATTGATTCTGGTGTAGTAGCGGCTACTGTCACGAATCAAATTAGTGTGACAGCCACAGTCGATGAATCTCTCAACTTTTGCGCTTTTCAAACTGGATCAACCTGTGGAGCTGGTTCTGGCACAACCGTAGCTCTTGGTACACTATCAAGCTCATCGGCTACTACCGGCACCTCAAAATTAGTTGCAGGGACCAATGCCGCTAGCGGATATGCCATTCAATATACTGGTGCAACGCTTACCTGTTCAGGCTGTTCCGGGACGCCAAGCATTGCGGCAACCGGCACTACGGGTGCCACGTCTTCAACAGGAAGCGCACAGTTTGGGATCAACTTAGTGTCAAACTCATCACCAAGCGTAGGCTCGAACCCATCAGGTGGTAGCGGTGCGGCTTCAACAAATTATGGCACTGCCAACACCTTTTCATTTGTAGCAAGCTCATTAACGCAAGTTGCTTCTGCTTCTGCAGCTTCTGCCGACACACTTTACACAGTTTCGTATTTAGCTAACATTCCTTCAAACCAAACAGCAGGCAGTTACTCAACCACATTAACGTATATTTGTACGGCAACCTTTTAAGCGATGAAAGCTCTCACATTTATTAAGCGATCATTCGTACTCGCAGCAATTTTTGCTGTTGCATTTGTGATGTATATACCAAGTACAGCAGATGCTGCTCAGATAACATCGCGTAAGCTTACCCTAAGCACTTCCAGCCCGGCTGCATCAGCTGCCACCACTACTTACACTTTTAACTTCACCGTGCCGACGACTGGGACTATTGTAAAGTCATTTGCGGCTGATATATGCACCACCGCATCAGGTAGCTGCTCGTCTGTCACAGGTTTCTCTAACTCGTCTTCGACTATCAGTCAGCCGACAAATCTAGGTGATGCTAGTGGTTGGACGGTAAGTACGGCTACTTCCGGATCATTGAGACTATCAAAAAGTGGTGATGCTGCAACACCAACTGGCAGTCAAACAGTAGTGTTTAATAATGTACAAAACCCCACCACAGCCAACCAAACTTTTTATGCTCGTTTGACCACTTATTCTGATGCAACCTGGACAACTGCAATTGATACCGGTGTTGT
>CAZGCZ010000021.1:0-10482 GCA_964524615.1 uncultured Candidatus Saccharibacteria bacterium | reverse complement strand
AAAGAGCTGGTTATTGAAAAAGAACTACTTTCTGAAGCCATTGATAAAGGAGCGCAGCCAAGCAACGCTGTTCTTAAGCTAATGAAAAAAGAAGGCATTGAGCTGCCAAAATGGGCAGAAATCAAAACTCGCAATCGAAAGCCTAAAAAAGCAGAAGAAAAAGCTGAAGCTCCAGCTAAAAACGAGGAATCCAAAGGTGATGACGAAGCAGTGATAGCTACTGACCAACAAGAAAAAGCTGAAGCTAACGTTGTGACAAAAGAAGAGGACGCTACACCGAAAGAAACAGCCAAAGAAGAAGTGGCTGCAGAAAAAACTGAAAAAGTTGCCGACGCAGCGATTGAAGTTGCCAAAGAACAAGAAAAAGACAAGTCAGAAACCAAATCGGCCTAAACCGAGCAAATTACAAGACTTTATTGTATAATAAGCGTGTAATTGCAGTAACAAAGGAGTTTTCTTATGGCAGAACATGAGCAAGAATTTGTAGAAT
The DNA here is from genome assembly GCA_964524615.1 of uncultured Candidatus Saccharibacteria bacterium. Taxonomy (GTDB): domain Bacteria; phylum Patescibacteriota; class Saccharimonadia; order CAILAD01; family JBBSBN01; genus CAZGCZ01. Next base: position 9,992 of record CAZGCZ010000021.1, on the reverse strand, counting down.
ATGTAGTAAAGGCCTTGGTTGAAAAACCAGATGCAGTTTCGGTAAAACGTAGTCTTGATGAAAAAGGCGTCTTTTTGGAGCTAACGGTTGATCCGGATGATGTTGGTAAGGTAATTGGCAAAAAAGGTTCAACCATTAATGCATTGCGTGCTTTACTCCGAGTGCTGGGGGCAAAGTATGACGCGCGGTACAGCCTAAAAGTTATTGAACCAGAAGGCTCAATGCATGAGTCACGCAACTCAGGATCAGAATCGACACCAGAAGTTGCCGCTGATCAACCAGCTGAAGCACACGAAGAAGTAGCTGCTGAACCAGAGAATACTGAAGTTGATGACATTAAAGCCCGCGCCAAAGAAGGGCTTGAAGACTTCGACGACTTTACAGTTTAAGACAACAAAATTGAATCAAAAATCCGCACTCACACACCAGAGTAATGGTGCAAAGCGGATTTTTGTTTAGAGGTAAATTTATGAAAATATCAATTATTACACTTTTCCCAAGCATGTTTGAAGGCCCATTCGCTACAAGTATGCTCAAAAAAGCTCAAGATGATAAGCTACTTGAGATTGAATTAATTGATTTGCGCGAATATGGCATAGGTCCACGCAAAACAGTTGATGATACGCCGTACGGTGGTGGTGCCGGGATGGTTTTAAAACCTGAGCCAATATTTGCTGCAGTTGAAAAAATTAAGAAAGCTAGCCCTACAGCACATGTTATTTTGGTAAGCCCACGTGGTAAAACTTTTCATCAGCCAATTGCTCGCGACTTGTCTCAGTACTCGCATCTAGTTTTTATTTGCGGACATTATGAAGGTGTTGATGAACGAGTAAGTACTATCGTCGATTCAGAGCTAAGCATGGGGGATTTTGTTTTGACCGGTGGAGAAATTCCAACCATGGCGATGGTAGATGCGGTAGCGCGTTTAATTCCTGGCGTTCTTGGTGATAAAAGAAGTACTGAAGACGAATCATTTTCCCGAGGACTACTTGAGTATCCACACTACACGCGCCCAGACGAATTTCGCGGTATGAAAGTGCCGGAAGAACTCAAAAGTGGGCATCATGCTAATATTGAGAATTGGCGTCGTCAGCAGGCAATTGAAAAAACCCGGCAAAACCGCCCAGATCTCACTGACTTTTAGCAACCAAGACTTGTTATAATAAACTTATGACAGAATTTGCTCAAAAAGTTTTTGATGTAGTCCGCACAATTCCTGAGGGCGAGACGATGACATACGCACAGGTCGCAGCAGCGGCCGGAAGTCCTAATGCCTATCGTGCCGTTGGCAATATTCTTACCACAAATTATGACTCAGAAATTCCATGCCATCGCGTAGTCCGAAGTGACGGTAGTGCAGGCGGCTATAATCGTGGTGCTGAAAATAAAGTCCGCCTTTTAGACAAAGAGCGTAAGCATTTAGCTCAAAAAGCTTAATCCATTTTCTTTGCTTTTTCTAAAGTGTCCAAAGTAGTTATGCACTCACAAGCGCAAAATATTCTGATAAGCTATAACGGAAGGAAGTGGTGAGATGGTTGGCCGCCCGCGCCGTACGATCACAAATCAAGATATTCAGCTCTCGCGCGAGTTTTTTGCTCGCGATGCGGCGCTTGTTGCTAGACAATTGCTAGGTTGCGTAATAGTACATGAAACGCCCCAAGGCATTATCAGCGGGCGGATTGTCGAAACAGAAGCCTATAAGCAAGACGACGAAGCGAGTCATAGTTATCATGGTCAAACAAAGCGTAATGCCGTAATGTTTGGGCAAGCAGGGCACGCTTATGTTTATTTTACTTATGGCATGCATTGGTGTTTTAATGTTGTGACTGGCCAAGCTGGGCAAGCCGAGGCCGCACTTATTCGCGCACTAGAACCACTTGAGGGAATAGCTTTGATGCAGGCAAATCGCAACCGCCAAAAACTTACTGACTTATGTAGTGGCCCGGCTAAATTAGTGCAAGCCCTTGGGATAAGCGCAAGCTATAACGGTGCAGATATTACCATGCCCCCGCTTTATATTTATGGCACCCACACGCATCAAAAAATCATTACTACAACCAGAATTGGGATAAATGTAGCCATTGATAAGCCCCTCAGATTTTATATTTCAGGCAATCCTCATATATCTAAAAAATAGTTGTGGAAAACTTATTTATCAGGTAAAAAAACCAAATAATTAGATTACAATTATCTTACTATACGAACAAATGTACGCTAAAATAAAAGTGAAATAAGAAAGGGGGTGAAGATGGGATGAAAAAAAGAGAAGCGACTTTAGTTCGCACTCGACCGCTCGCGATTCGATCACGTACGCGCAGCCTTGACGACGTTTTAGACGAAATGGCCGTCAAGTGGGCATTACGAGCAGAACGCATGCACAACAAAACCCTCATTAAAAGTAAAGGATAATAAAAAGTGAGAAACTCACAAAGCTGAACCGGTGGGATGTTGAAGGGGAACAGACCATCGGTTTTTTGTTTGCTTGAAATTTGGAGCAATGTTAAACTTTAAGCAAAAGGATAAGCATTATGCAAGGACCAGAAGGAAGTAGTACAAGCGACGGCGAACAAAGTACATATGACCCAGATGTAAGCCAAAGCGAAGGGGTACAAATGGGAGCAGAACATCAGCCAGTTAGTGATGGCGCAATTAGTGTGCCAATTACAGCCGAGGGATCTGTACCAGCGCCTGAGCCGATACCAGAAACTGCAGTGACAGATCATGATGAAGCAGAGGTGCAAGCTGCTGCATGGAAGCCGGGGATGGATATAGCGCATGATATTCGTGATCACGCAAAGATGACTCAAAATATTTTGGATACGGAAAGACCTTATCCAAACAGCTATCCTAATCCTGAGCTTCGTAATGAATTTAATGAAGGTAAACTAACGGCTTACGAGAAGTCAGCAGAGACTGCTGAATACAAAGCCAATCAGGCCGCCGACGCAGCCGGGGAAGCCTATCGCGCCGAGCATCCGGAAGGTAATGAGCAGGATAAATATAAAGCTGATCTGATGACTGAGGCTCGCAAAGCATATGATGAGACTGCTGATTACTTTGAAAGAGCTGGTGACCATCAACAAGCTCAAAAAGTGCGAGCAGAGGCAACTGAAAAAGCTAAGCAAGTCGCTGAACAATACGAAGCTGATCGTCCAGAAGTAGAAAAGCAAATGGATTTTGTATCTAGTGCTGTAGCGGATGCAGTGATGCGCTTTAATAGAGGTGAACACGGGGCATCGTTACATCTTCAGATTCCCCTGGATCTTGATGATAGAATTGGTCAAGAAGTATTTGATCGTACTATGAAACTATTAGGACTAGAGCAGACCAAAGAGGAGCCTATCCCTCATGTTGAAAGAAATAAGATGAGAGATAATGGTGAGTTCAGGGTATTTATTGCCTATCCCGAGGAACGGGGCAACAAGGTACAACTTGCTATTAGCAAGATTGGTGATAAGCCAAGTACTACCAATCCTGAAGCAGAATCACAAGACGCAGCCTAGCAAACTCTCTGTTATAATACCTGTATGAGTCAATATAAGATCTATTCGTGGAATGTGAATGGTATTCGTGCAGTTATTCGCAAAGATGAATTTATTCCGTTTGTGAAAAAGCATCAGCCAGATATTCTGTGCTTGCAAGAGACGAAGGCCAAACAAGGCCAAGCCGAGATTGACTTGCCAGATTATCAAGAATTTTGGAACTCGGCTGAGAAGCCAGGCTACTCTGGAGTAGCAATTTTTTCGCGCACTCAACCAATTCAGGTGCTTAACGGTTTTCCGGATGACATTATTAAAAAATATAAAGTTACCGGTGATATCTTCGGTGACCCAAATGCTGAAGGGCGGGTAATAGCTGCTGAGTATGACAAATTTTTTGTGGTGGCAGTCTATACTCCAAACGCCAAGGATGATTTGTCGCGCATCCCGCTTCGTCACAAGCATTGGGACCCAGCATTTTTGGCGTACTGCCAAGCGCTTGAGAAGAAAAAGCCAGTTGTTTTTATGGGGGATCTTAATGTAGCCCACACCGAAGATGATCTGGCACGGCCCAAAGAAAACCGTGGTAAGCGCGGCTTTACCGATGAAGAACGGGCTGGTTTTGAAAGCTTTATAAAAGCCGGTTTTATTGATACATTTCGGATTTTTACGGAAGGCAATGGTCATTATAGCTGGTGGACACACTGGGCCAACGCACGGGCTAACAACGTTGGTTGGCGTATCGATTATATTTTAGTGTCCAAAGCGCTTAAATCTAAAGTTAAAAAAGCCGAAATTCATGCCGATGTGATGGGGAGTGATCATTGCCCCGTGTCTATTACTCTTGAAATTTAAGCTCAAATCTGATAAACTAGTCAAGTTATGGCTAAGAAAACTGCACGAGCACTGATTGTTCTTAAGAACCCGAAAACCGGGACGCTTTATTATACGCATAAAAATTCTACCAATACGACCGACAAGCTGAGCTTGAAAAAATACGACAAACGTAGTCGCCAGGTAGAAACGTTTACCGAATCAAAAATTAAACTCGGTTAAATCGTCATATTTACTGCTTTGTCACAGAGCGCCAATCTGATATCATAGATATATGAAAAAATATTTAACTCCGATTATTTTTGGCGTTATTGTGCTCGCAATAGTAGTTTTTGCAATTATTGCCCTGCGCTCACCCGATAAAAGCCAATCCCAAACTGATTCTACTGGTGCCGTTACGGGTAGCCAACTCACTGAGCTGCAAACAGGCCATGATCAGGGTCCCGCCGATGCCAAGGTAGTATTAGTAGAGTTTGGTGATTACCAATGTCCATCCTGCGGTGCTGCTTATCCCGTACTGAAAAATGAAATTTTGCCACAATTTAATAATAAAATTAGATTTGTTTTTAAAAATTTCCCTCTAACTCAGATTCATAAGAATGCAATGGCTGGCGCTAATGCGGCTGAGGCTGCTGGGGCTCAGGGTAAATATTGGGAAATGCACGACGCCCTTTACGAACATCAGACAGAATGGTCAACTGCCAGTGATCCTACGCCATTTTTTGCCCAATATGCTTCGAATCTTGGTCTTGATTCAAATCGACTCGTTAGTGAAGTGAAAGCTCAGAAGTACAAAGACGTCATTCAAAAAGACATGGATTTAGGAAATGATCTAAAAGTTCAGGGTACCCCAACCTTCTATGTGAACGGCACACTGGTTGACACGTCACAGGGACTTACTGGCATAACCACCGCTATTAATGCAGCGCTTGCGCAATAAATTTAAACCGCTCGAGGTTGTTATTATGCTGCTGGCGGTAGCGGGGGTAGCTGATGCTGTTCTGCTAACTATCCAGCATTATGCTGATCTGAACTTACCTTGCACAATCGCGCATGGATGCGAGACTGTGTTGACGAGTAAATATGCTGTTGTTGCTGGTGTTCCGGTGGCAGCATTCGGTGTCTTGTTTTATTTGGCTGTTTTAATGATGGCATTTTACATTCATCAAAATGATGAAGGCTATAAGTGGCTGTTTGCACTAACCACACTTGGCCTGCTAACATCAGCTGGATTGACAGCTATTGAAGGCTTTAGTATTCATGCCTGGTGCCAATACTGCTTGCTCTCAGCACTTATTTCAGTTTTGCTATTTGTTTTTTCAGCAATATTATTACAAAAAAAGAGAGGAGTGAAACAAGATGGCACAGGATCTGAGTCACGTAATTGAGTTCTATGGGGAAACTTGCCCGCATTGTTTGAGCATGAAACCAGTAATTAAGCAGCTTGAAACTGAGCTGGGGGGCGAGATTACCAAGCTAGAGGTTTGGGAACATGATGATAATAAGGCTATTATGGCCAAATATGCCGATACCATCTCGGAGGCCTGTGGTGGTTTTGCGGCCGTTCCAAGCTTTATCAACACAAAAACTAATCAAGCGTTATGCGGCACTCACGAACCAGAAGATCTCAAGAATCTCATTGAGGGCGGTGATTGCTCTGATAACAAATGTATGCCGCATAGCAAAATGCCTAGCAAAGCTTAATTTACCCTAGCTTGAGCCTACCATCTTATAGTAAACTATAAGCATAAGAGGGTAATTCATCGTGATTAAAGTTGCCATTAATGGCTTTGGCCGCATTGGCCGCAACGCTTTTAAAATCGCATTTGCAAATCCAGAGCTTAGGATCGTTGCAATTAATGATTTGACCGATACAAAGACGCTGGCGTATCTTTTAGCACATGATAGTAATTATGGCCATTATGATCAGCTAGTCAGCTATGATGATAAAAATATCATTGTGGCTCGAGAATCAATACCAGTTCTTGCTGAGCAGAACCCTGCCAGATTGCCATGGAAAGAATTGGAGGTCGATGTTGTTATTGAATCAACTGGCCGATTTACTCGTCATGAAGATTTAATGATGCATATTAAGGCCGGAGCAAAAAAGGTGGTTATCTCTGCTCCAGAAAAAGATGATAATCTTCAGCACCATGACACATTTCTCATAGGTGTTAACGAAAATGATTTAGGAGCGCAGCATCAAATTATTTCCAATGCTAGCTGCACTACCAATAACATAACGCCGGTGGCAGCTATTATTGATGAGATGTTTGGTATTGAAAAAGCTATGATGACTACAATTCATAGTTATACTGCCAGCCAAGCCTTGCAAGATGGTCCGGCTAAGGACTTGCGCGAAGGTCGTAATGCTGCAGAAAACATCGTACCGACTTCAACAGGTGCTACAATCGCTGCCGCTAAAGCTCTACCAGTGCTGAGTGGAATTTTTGCAGGGCTTTCCGTACGTGTTCCTACACCCGTCGTGTCATTATCGGATTTCACCTTTGTAACAAAGAAAAAAACTACCATTGAGCAAGTTAATGATAGTATCAAAAAAGCTGCCAATAGCGATCGTTTTCGAGGTATCCTCACGTTTACTGATGAGGAATTAGTCAGTTCAGATTTTATCGGCAACTCCCATAGTTCAATAGTTGATTTGAAATTAACGAATGTAGTAGACGGTAATATGGTTAAAGTAGTAGCTTGGTATGACAACGAATGGGGATATTCGAATCGGCTGGTCGAAATGGTTGCTTTAGCAGGTAAAACCATTAAGCAAAGCAAGTAAGATCAGGCGGAGGGTGGCAGTGAAAGTATACGTAGCAAGCGATCACGGTGGATTTGAAGCTAAGAAGCATCTCTTAGAAAGCTTAGCTGGTGAGTATGAGTTTGTTGACTTAGGCCCAATGAGTCTTGATGCGGCGGATGACTATCCGATCTATGCTGAAAAAGTAGCGCATCATGTGGTTGCTGATCCGGGAAGCACGGGAATATTGCTGTGTCGTAGTGGTGAAGGCATGGAAATCGCTGCCAATAAAGTTGCTGGGATTCGCGCGGCCATTGCCTGGAATGAAAATGTAGCTCGGGAATCCCGACGAGACAATGATAGCAATGTCTTAAGTCTGCCAGCTGACCAAGTGGATAGAGAACAAATTATTAAGATTGCTCAAGCTTGGCTGGGTACCGATTTTTCAAATGAAGTTCGACATAAACGTCGTATTGCTGAGATTACTGACATTGAAAATGAGGAGAAACACTCATGAAGTTAGCGCCAGCTATATTAGTTGATACAGTTGAAGAATTTGACCATCAAATCGAGTTGGCAGCTCAAATGAGCAGTCGAGCCCAATATGATTTTATCGATGGAGAGTTTGCTGATAATACTACTGTGACGCCTACAGAATTGTCGACCCATACACATATTCAGCTTGATGCTGATATGATGGTAGCTCGTCCAAGCCGCTGGAGCGTGCAACTTAATCATTTATCGCCTCGCTTGATTATTTTTCATTTTGAATGTGATGAGGACTTATTGCCAATTGTACAAAATCATTCTGGTGTGAGTCAGATTGGGGTTGCCATAAACCCAGTTACGCCAGTTGAGCATATTGCACCTCTTATTCCATATTGTGATCACGTTCTTGTGATGGGTGTGCCTGCGGGATTTTCCGGACAAACTTTGCAACGCGAGGTGTTACGAAAACCAGAATTTATTAAGCGCTACAAAGCTGATGTGGAAATTGGTATTGATGGTGGAGTCAATGCAACGAACTTAGATATTATCGCTCAGGCAGGCTTTGACATAGCCTATATTAACTCAGCTATATTTTCTAAAATTGATCCAATAGCCGAATTTCATAGTCTAGAGAAGGTGGCGGCATGACACCGAAGCAACTCGAGACAAAGGCAAATCGAATTCGCCAGGACATCATTGAAATGCTTTTAGCGGCGGGGAGCGGGCATACTGCCGGACCACTTGGGCTAGCTGATATTTTTGCCTGTCTTTACTTCGTCATTATGAACCATGATCCAGTCAACCCAGAGAAAAAAGATCGTGACCGCTTAGTGCTTTCCAATGGGCATTGTTGCCCAGTGATGTATGCGGCAATGGCAGAATCAGGCTATTTCCCACGCGCAGAACTTAAAACCTTACGCAAGTTTGGCTCTCGGCTGCAAGGCCACCCAGAGCGGGAGCGCTTACCCGGGCTCGAAACGACCAGCGGGCCATTGGGCAGTGGCCTATCACAGGCAGCTGGCATGGCGCTCGGGCTAAAAATGGCTAACAACAAACGTTCTCGAGTTTGGTGTGTGGCTTCTGATGGAGAGCATGAAGAGGGAAATACTTGGGAAGCAATTATGTTTGCAGGAAAAAACCGGCTCAATAATCTAACAGTTATCTTGGACCGAAATAATATTCAAATTGATGGCCCAACCGAGATAGTTATGCCGCTTGAACCACTTAGTATGAAATACCAGGCATTCAATTGGCATGTGATTGAGATCGATGGACATAATTATGAAGAAATAATTGCTGCGGCCGGCCAAGCTAAGGCAATTGCAGAAAAACCAACGCTTATTCTGGCGCATACTATCCCGGGTAAAGGGGTAGATTTTATCGAGAATGATTTTCATTGGCACGCATATGATCCAGATTCAGAAAAAGCCAAGGCCGACTACACAAAAGCACTGCATGAGTTAAGAACCTTGCGCGGTCAAATTCGTGGAGAGCATGAATAATGATAAACAAAGACCTGAATTTAAATAGCAAAATCTTTAAGGGAGATATTGAGCATATTCCTAATCGCAAAGGTTTTGGCGAAGGCCTACTAAATTTGGGCAAGAACAACCCCAATGTTGTAGCGCTTTGTGCCGATCTAACTGAATCAACTCAAATGCGGCTTTTTCGGGATGCATTTCCTGAGCGGTTTATTGAAATTGGCGTTGCAGAACAGAATTTAGCAACAGTGGCATCCGGGCTGGCAGCAACAGGAAAGATACCGTTCATTACCAGCTACGCTGGTTTTTCACCCGGTAGAAATTGGGAACAAATTCGTACGACGATAGCATTGAATAATCAGCCGGTTAAAGTCATTGGTAGTCACGGCGGAGTTTCGGTAGGGCCTGATGGTGCAACTCACCAGGCGCTGGAAGACATTGCTTTGATGCGGGTTATGCCAAATATGGATGTGATTGTTCCGGCCGATTATCATGAAGCCAGACGGGCAACCGAAGCACTAGTGGCGACTGGGAAACCTGCCTACCTAAGATTAGCTAGAGAAAAAACTCCTGTAGTAACCACAGAACAAAGTCCGTTTGAGATTGGCAAAGCTTACAAAATTTATGAGGGCAATGACCTTACCATAGTAGCCTGTGGCCCTTTACTCTATGAAGCTTTATTGGCTGCCAGAGATCTGGGCCGAAAGGGCATAACAGCCGAAGTTATTAACTGCCCCACAATCAAGCCACTCGATCAAGAAACTATTTTAACGAGTGCACATAAAACTCGAGCTGTTTTAAGCTTGGAAGAGGGACAGATTAATGGTGGACTTGGTGGAGCAGTAGCTGAACTACTTAGTGAACAATTTCCATGTCATTTTGCGCGGGTTGGAGTAAGAGATCGCTTTGGCCAGTCGGGTACCATCAAAGAATTATGGGATGAATACGGGCTCAGTAGCA
>CAZGCZ010000020.1:0-8441 GCA_964524615.1 uncultured Candidatus Saccharibacteria bacterium | reverse complement strand
TTAAAACAAACCATCCACCCGATCCAAATATCGTCGACACCTTAAAATAAGAAATATTTATTAGGGTGTAAATAATAAGTGCCGCGCTTGCCAACAAGCCAGCTAATCGGTAATACAAGCACATAAAGATAATGACCGCCAAAAGCCCAATTAAACCTGCAACGAGGCTTTTCTGAACAGATTCCGTACCTAGGGTGGCGCCTACGGTGTTTTGGGCTACTAAATTAATTGGTACTGGAAGGGCTCCAGCATTAAGCAGTACGGCCGTCTTTTTAGCATCTGCCAAACTCGGGAAACCTTGCATCTGGCCATGCCCATCCGTAATCGGTGTTTGCACCCCCCCATCAAATAGTAAATCTGGGTTTTTTGACTCTGGATCTAGTACGATAACTAAATGCTCCCCTTGTTGATTAATTCTAGTGGTTAAATCAGCAAATTTTTGAACAGCACTACTTTTCATTGTGAACTGGATAATTGGCTGGCCACTTTGCGGATCAATGCTCGCAGTTGCCGTTTGTAGATCTTCACCTGAGAGGTCCGTAGGAATTATACCTCCTCCGCTCTGTGCGGCAGCGCCACTTGTACTTGCTGATTTTTCAAAAAAACTTAATTGTGCAGTTTTCCCAATCAAATCAATTGCATCGTTAACATTTGTTACGCCCGGCAATTGAACTACTATCCTATCAGCTCCGCTAGTCTGAACCACTACCTCACTGGTCCCACTTGGGTTAACACGTTTGATAATGTTTTGCTGCAAGCTTTGCATGGCCTGAGCCTTTTCCTGATTACTTCTTTTAGATAAGTCAGCTTGATAAGTCAAGTAGGCACCGCCTTGCAAATCCAAACCACGTTTAACCTGGAGATTAGTAGATTTTAATCCCAATGCGTGGAGAATCTTATCTTCCTTTGGTATAGCAATAATTACGACTACCAGAGTGAGAACAAGTACAAGATAGAATTTTAAACGGATATTTTTTCTCATAGATGAGCCTACTGTTAGATATTATCGTGGTGGCTCATAAAATACAAATCTTAAGAGCCCCGACACACTTGAACAAACGATGCTATAATATGAATACTATTAAAGATGTGGCTAATAGTGGTTTTATAATGAATAACTATTGTATACAAAATGAGTAAATATTACGTAAATGTATCTGTAAAAAAATTTCAAGGTCAGGATAATAAATTACTTACTTATCAAACTGATCAGCGAAATATTGCGCGTGGCAGTATAGTAGAAGTACCATTTCGCAACAGTTCAAGTTTGGCTGTAGTTTACAATATGAATAAAAACAAACCAAAAAATATTAAGCAAATCAAAGATGTACATAGAATATTGCCGATTAAACCACTATCTAAATCACTTTTATTACTAGCAAATTGGCTGCAAGACTATTACTTAGCTACCCCTTCACAAATATGGACTACAATTTTGCCATCTGGTTTACAAGTTAAGCGAGTTGCATTACGTAAGACTGCTCCAAAACCGGTATTATCAGAAAAATCAGTACCAATTGCCCTTAACGAGAGCCAGAAAAAAGTTATTAAAGAAGTTTTGGACAACCCAACAAAGCCATATCTCTTGCATGGTGTAACAGGATCAGGGAAAACCGAAGTATATTTACAGTTAGCCTTAAATACGCTCAAAACAGGAAAATCAGTTTTGATATTAGTACCGGAAATTAGCTTAACTCCTCAAACGACTTCTTATTTTCAGGCACATTTAAATACGCCTGTGATCTTAACTCATTCAAAACTAACTACTGCCACAAGGCGAAGAATTTGGCTTGATATCTTAACCAGTGATAAACCGCAAGTTGTTATTGGGCCTCGTTCAGCAATTTTTCTTCCATTTTCGAAATTGGGTTTAATTATTATTGATGAATCGCACGAAACCAGTTACAAACAAGATAATGGGATGCGCTATAACAGCATTCATGTTGCAGCCAGACTTGCCCAAATCAATCAAGCAACACTGGTTTTAGGCAGTGCGACCCCTAGTGTTTTGGATTACTGGTTGAGTACACAAGACCGATTGCACTTATTAGAACTCCCCAATAGAGCGGGAAAAGGTAAAAAGCCTCAAGTTGAGATAGTTAAACTCGATAAAAAAAATGACTTATTAAGTGCTAAGCTAAAATCTGAGATCAGTCATGCTTTAGCACAAAAAAAGCAAATTATTCTATTTCTTAACCGCCGCGGCAGTGCTAATGCCCAAATCTGTACAAATTGCGGTTTTGTAGCAAGGTGTAAGCGTTGCGATTCGAGCTTAAGTTTTCATAGTAAAATTGGCAAATTACTCTGTCATGTTTGTAATTGGCAAATGACCCCGCCCAGCATTTGCCCTGATTGTAATAATGATGATACCTTAATTTTTATTGGAGCTGGCACACAAAAAATTGAAACAATTATTGGTCAACAATTCCCTGAAGCTCGAATAGCCCGATTAGACGGTGACACGGCAACACTAGAACATATTTTTTCGACGTACTCAAAAATGAAACAGGGCGAAATAGATATCTTGATTGGAACCCAAATGGTTGCTCGAGGGCTCGATCTGGAAAATGTAGCCTTCGTTGGTGTATTGTTGGCTGATACTAGCTTGGCTATCCCTGATTTTTCAGCTGCTGAGCGAACTTTTCAGCTAATTACTCAAGTAGTTGGTCGCAGTGGCAGAAAAGACAATAAAGGACGAGCAATTATCCAAACATATATGCCTAAAAATCCAGTTATACAAGCTGCTTCTGAGCAAAATTTTAATAAATTTTATGATAATGAACTAAAGCACCGTGCTAACTTCAACTACCCCCCATTTACCTATCTGTGCAAAGCCACTGTTTACCGTAAAAAATCAGCTTCATCCGAAAAAATTGCCACTCTTCAAGCGAGGAAAATCCGTGCACATTATCCAAAAATTACTGTTTTAGGGCCAAGTCAGCCGCTTCACAATAAATCAAGCCGTGGTTTTGGCTGGCAGCTCATTATAAAATCAAGTTCACGAAGAATTCTTCTTGAAATAGCAAAAAATGAACTAAAGAATTGGACTATTGATCTCGATCCAATTACCATAATATAAATGAAGAAACACAAACTCATTACAATTCCTAATACAATCTTGCGTAGCAAATCAAAGCGGCTTGGCGTGGTGAATGATCAAATTAAGGAACTAGTTGATCAAATGGCAGAAATAACCGTAGCATGGGACCATGATAGCGAACTTGGTGTCGCGCTTGCCGCAATTCAAGTTGGAGAACCAATTAGATTAGCCATCATCCGTAATGGGCTTGAGAACGAGACACAACCGGATTTTACAACTTTTATAAATCCAAAAATTGTTAAGCATAGTGAAGATAGCGTAGTTGATGTTGAAGGTTGCCTCAGTATTCCGGGTGTTTATGGTCGGGTAAGACGGTATTCAAAAATTAAGGTCCAGGCGCTCGACATAAACGGTAATCATGTTCGTATTACGGCTAAAGGATTTTTAGCAAGGGTTTTTCAGCATGAAATTGACCATATGAATGGCGTGATGTTTCTTGATCACATAACAAAACTTGAGAATCTTTTTTCAATAGATAAAGACGGCAAATTAACGCCTTTACCAAAGGCACCCCCAGGATTTGAGCACATCAAATGACCAACCAGCCCCTGATTTTTTTTGGCAATGAACAACTAGCCAGTGGCCTTAATGATATGCGTCCCATTATTTTGGAAGCTTTATTGAAAAAGGGCTATGCTATTAAGCTTGTTGTGCTATATCAAAAAAAGACGAAAACAAAGCAATCCCAAGCAATTATTACTTTAGCAAAACAGTATAATGTCCCGGTCTTATCTCCACTTAAACCAATCGAGATTAAGCAAAAATTAATTGATCTTAAGCCGGTAACGGCAGTCTTGGTTGCCTACGGCCGAATTATCCCAGAAGAAATTTTAGAAATTTTTCCGCAAGGTATCATTAATATTCACCCCTCATTACTCCCCCAATACAGGGGCCCTTCTCCTGTCGAACAAACTATATTAGACAATGTTCACGAAACAGGCGTAAGCTTAATCCGATTAGTCAAAGAGATGGATGAAGGACCGATTTTTGCACAGTCCCGGATGACACTCACAGCTCAAGAAACAAAAACCACTCTAGCTCAACAACTACAAAAAATGGGTAGAGATATTCTATTACATAACATTGACCAAATTATTGAGGGGAAGCTAAAGCCACAAGACCAAAATCCGGAATTAGCGAGTTACACCAAGCTACTATCAAAGGAAGATGGCTTAGTAAGATTTGAATCAGCGGAATTGACAGAGCGTCAAATTAGAGCTCTTAACCCATGGCCAGGTGCATACTTCACAGCTAAAAATGAGTTGATATTTTTACTTGAAGCCAAGTCTGATAGTAGAGTTCTAAACCAGACTGGAGATTTGATGCGAGATGGCAAAGAGTTACTGCTCGGGTTTTCAAACGGTACATTAAAAATTACCAAACTAAAAATTGCCGGTAAGAATATTATTTCCGATATTGATTACATTAATGCACACCCAGATCTAGGACAAATTTAAAGTTTTTTAAGCTTTTGCTGTATTTCTGATGAGTAGCTTCCCGAATCATCAAGACGGAGCTCAAGTTTTGGGGTAAATTTGCTTTTTAGTTCGTGCGCGACGGCTTCTTGTAGAACTGGTGTAAGCTCACGCAACATCTCTGGTATTTTATCAGATGGCACATTTAAAAAACTTAAGTGAACCACGGCATGACGTAAATCAGGCGAAACAGTGACATTTGTAATAGTTATTAGTCTGTTATCTGCTTGGCGGTGTCGGTTGAGTGCATCTGCGGAAATTGACTGAATTGCGCTGGAAACTTTTTGAAGGCGAAGTGACATTAGAGTGTTCGGCGGCGTTTTTCAGTAGTGTAAAAGGCTAGTTCATCATTAAGTTCCAAACTTTCGCCGAAGTTTGAAATAACTATGCCACACTGCTCACCAGCAACTACCTGCTTAACAGTCTGCTTGTCCTTTTGTAGGCTAATAATTTTGGCTTGCCCAAGTACTTTGCCATTTCGCTCAACCCGTAAGTCGAGCCCGGTAACAATTTTACCGCTTTCTAATTTACCACCCGTAACAATTTGATCCTTTGTAACTTTAAAAATGCCAAGCACTTTTAGGCGTCCAACTTCTGTCTCAATCACTTCTGCCGGCAGTAAGTTAGTCAGCCATTCTCTCACGTCATCAAGTAATTCATAAATAATATGATAGATTTTAAATTCTACTCCATTGCGTTTTGCAAGCTGATTAATAGCCGCACTAATTGAAACATTAAAGCCTAAAATAATGGCTCCTGCTGTGGCGCTATTGATATCATTCTCGGAGATATCACCCAATCCGCTGGCAATAACACGAACCCGGACTTCATCATTGCCAATTACCTCAAGGCTTTGGGTGATAGATTCTAGTGAACCCGCTACATCAGCCTTAAGCACGACCAGAAGTTCTTTAACCTTACCATCAGCTACCGCAGCATCTAAATCTGCCGAGGAAGCTGACTTAACATTCATCAGGCTTTTAATCGTATTGGTCTTTGCTTTCTTCGCTAACCAATCTCGGGCAATCTTTTCATTCGCAACAACCTCAAACCAGTTACCGAAATCGGGCAGTTCTTTGAGCCCAAGCATAACAACCGGCATCGAAGGCGTCGCCGCTTTTATCTTTTTACCCAAATAGTCTTCGAGGCTACGAACCTTGGCGTAAGTATTGCCAACGATTAAGTAGTCACCAAGATTAAGCGTACCGGCCTGGATAAGCAATGTCGCAACTGGGCCTCGGCCAGACTGCATATGCGATTCAATAACAACTCCGCGAGCCGGACCATCAAATCGAGCTTTCGGCTCAGCAATGTCAGCTACCAATAAAATCATGTCTAGTAGTGTATCAATGCCATTTTTGTCTTTGGCAGATACTTCAACGCAGGGTGTTTCTCCACCCCAGTCATCTGGAGTAAGTTCTATTTCTGAGAGCTGTTGTTTTGTTCGATTGATATCAGAGTCAGACTTATCAACTTTGTTAATTGCTACAATAATTGGCACTCCAGCGGCTTTGGCATGCGCAGCGGCTTCTTTTGTTTGAGGTTTCACTCCATCATCAGCCGCCACAACAATAATAGCTACATCGGTCATCCGAGCACCATGAGCGCGAAGAGCAGAGAAAGCTTCATGGCCAGGAGTATCTAAAAATGTGATAGTTCGTTTGTTCTTTACTACTTGATAGGCACCAATGTGCTGAGTAATGCCACCCGATTCACCAGAAGCAACATCACTTGAGCGAATAGCGTCAAGCAGTGAGGTTTTGCCATGATCAACATGCCCCATAACAGCAACAACTGGGGGCCGAGGTTTGAGATTGGTTGATTCTTCAATATCTTGATTTGGCCGAGCTTCATCAACTTTCTCTTCATGTTCAATATTAAAGCCAAGTTCGGTACCAACAATGGCTGCAGTTTCGAAATCAATCATCTCATTAATGGTTGCCATAACACCATTTTTCATGAGTTCAGTAATTACTGCGCTAGAATTTAGATCAAGTCGACGGGCAAAATCAGCAACTGTAATAGCGTCCGGAATATGGACGGATGTAGTTGTTTCTTGTTCGCTCATGATGTTGAACCTCCATATCCCTTACGACTCTTTAGTTGTTTTCTTTACAGTTTTTGGTTTTGCCTTAGTTTTCGTTTCGTTTTCACCAGTTTTAAGGCTCAAGGAAAGCTTGTGCTGAGCTGGCTCTACGGCAATTATTTTAAATTTCTTAGTTTCACCAAGCTTAACTAGGCTAGCAGGATCCTCAATATGTTCATCTGCTAGCTCCGAAACATGTACGAGCGCTTCAATTACCGGAGAAACTTGAACAAATGCACCAAATGGCGTAATTCGAGTAACTTTACCTTCGATTTCATCACCCACTTTATAATTTTCAACTTCTTTTGCCCAAGGATCATTAATGAGCTGTTTCATTGAGAGTGATAATTTGTCTTGGTCTATTGAAATAATTTTGGCCTTGATCTTCTGACCAACAGAAACATATTTACCAGGATTATCAACTCGGTCCCAAGAGATTTCAGAAATATGGACCAGTCCTTCGATACCTTCAACGTTTACAAAAATTCCAAAATCTACAACTCCGGTCACAATGCCTTCAACTATGTCACCAACTTTTAATTCTGAAAGTTTGCCTTCAGTAAATTCTTTTTGAGCGGCTTTTTCAGACACAATTAGCTTATTGGCTCGGCGATCAAGATCAAGAATACGCACCATGAGTGTTCGGCCAACCAGAACATGAAGTCGACTAAGAATTTCATCCTTATCAGCACCCGAGACGCGAGGATAGTTTTCAGCAGATAGCTGAGAAACTGGCAGAAAACCTCGAATACCGTCTACTTCAACAAGCAATCCACCTTTGTTAGCATCATAAGGAACAATGCCAAAAGTTTCTTGAGCACGCTGTCTTTCTTCTAAACTGTCCCAGCCCTTTTCTTTTGCAACTTTCTTAAGGCTTAGGATAGCATAACCTTCTTTCGTATCCGGTTCAATAACAGAAACACTTAAAGTATCACCAGGTTTAATCTCATTATGGCTTTGTTCAATTTCGCGCCCAACCACAATACCCGTACCAAATACACCTAAATCAAGCCAGACTTCCTGTTTATCTACAGAGATAACACTGCCTTCGATAACATCACCAGGTAACAAGTTTGGTACTGTACTTTTAGCCAACAAATCGGCCATAGTAACAGCCTTTTTAATAGATTGGGCCATTTACTTAATCCTTATAGTGTCTTTTAGTGAAATAAACGCGGGGATGCTAAATCTAGCGCCCGCAATAATTTATCCCTCTTACTATAACTTACTTGGGGCTATTTGTAAAGTCTTTGCGGAGCGGTACGTAGTCGCCTTACCTGACGAATGCGAATAACTAAAAGCCAGAACAAAGCAGTAATTGGCAAAATGTAGAGAAAGTTAGCTCCTGTTTGGGGTGAAACTCCCGAGGAAGGTGTTGGAACGGTTGATTGTGGAGTAGGTGTCGGTGTTGGTGTGGTATTTGGCTTTTGCTGTGTGGGTTGGTTTTGCGTACTTGGCTGCTGGGTCGACTGGGTATTGTGCTGCTGAGAAGAGGATTGTTGATTAGTTTTATTTTGACGGTCGCGTTGTTGTTGTCCATAAACAAAGGTAATCGCTACGATCAATAAAATAAGTAAAATAACGCCTACTAATTTAACAATATTGCTTCGGTTTTTCATTCATAACCACCTTTGCTTTATTCTAATCAGCTAATAGAATTGGCGCAAGAATAAGCGGAATACTATATAATAACTATGTGATTATCGGGATTGATATAGGCGGCACGAAGATTCGAATCGGTAGTTCTCATAAAGGCGTTAACCTTGGGCGGACTATTTAT
>CAZGCZ010000019.1:0-1590 GCA_964524615.1 uncultured Candidatus Saccharibacteria bacterium | reverse complement strand
TCAGCACTAGCGTCATTAAGGCAAACCAGGCGCATAGCAGCCCCGCTCAAGTGCACCATATATGAAGTGCCATCACCGAGCGTTACTCCTTGCAGCATCGTGTCATTAACTTCATATTCCCCTGCCCCATCGAAGACTTTTTGTTCAGCAGTAGCTGGTGTCTTTTCTTGAGGTGTAGTGTAGAGTAAAATGTCAGCTTTTTGCGCCGAATCCACATCAACTGCAACACTGAGTTGTTTAGTCTGAAATTTATATGACGAGGGTGATTTAATGAGTGATAGTTCCATGTATGTTATCTCCGATTATTTGTATCCGCGACTGGTGAGCCACATACGCTTGCCATCTGGGGCAAACTCAGCTGCCAAAATCGCTACAATCGCAGCCATTGGGGCTGCCAAAAGCACTCCAATTAAGCCAAATAGCTTGCCAAATACAAGTAAAGAAATAATCACCATTCCAGCTGGTATACCGAGTGCTCGTTTCATCACTTGCGGTGTAATAATGTTGGCTTCAACAAGTTGAACAAGAAAAACCAGGATGGCAGTAGCAATTGCTTTACCCGGTGATACCGTAAGTGCCACTAGCACCGTCACAATACCTGAGAACCAAGCCCCAAAGGTTGGGATTGATTCCAAAAGCCCAGCCAGTAAGGATAGGATCAAAGCGTACGGTACACCCAATAAGCTAAGGCCGATGTAATGGGTTACAAATCTAATCAGGCTTAATACAAGCTGTCCACGCAACCAAAAGCCAAGTTTATTCGAAATTCGGCTCGCTAAGGTTAACCCCCGAGCACGCCATTGTTTTTCAGGCAAATATCCGAGCATGGTATTAACCATGTGTCTCCCCCCACTCATGAAGTATGCTGTCAAAATAACAACAGTAATGATACCAAAGACAGTCGTGAGGATCCCAAGTGTTGCCGTTGCTAAACTTGTTACGATGACGCCTGAATTCTGATTAAGCTTATTAAACAGATTGGAAACAGCATTTTGTGCAGCTGGCGTCTTATTAAAATAATCAATTAGGGTATGTTGATATTGGGGTGAGTTGTGAATCAAAGAATTGATTTGGGAAGTAACTGGCGGGACCACTAAGGCAACAATGGCTGTGACTATCGCAAAGATGATAATATATAAAATACCAATTGCGACACCTTTGGATACTCGAAATCGATGCATAATCCAACGCACACTGGGGTGCAGGGCTGCCGCAAAAAGCAGGCTAAAAGCGACTAAAAGGACAATGTCGAGCAAGCGTAAGACCAACAAACAAGCAACGATCAAGAAAAATGCTAATAAGATGGTACGAGGGGCAATGGTGACACTGATAGGACGATTTTTCATTGGGCGTTGTCGGAGTTCATCAGCTGTTGGGCTTCTTCGGCAGTGATTTCGGCATTTGGTTCACTCACATTCACCGTTACAGCAATTGGCTCTTTTGATTTGTCTCTTTCACCATTTTTGTGGAAGACTTCGAGTTGATCAAGCAGAACAATCTTACGAGCATCCAACATATCAGCAAGAAAACGATCATTCAAATTGCGACGATAATCGAAATCCTCGACTCGCATCACGGTATAATTGAGCT
>CAZGCZ010000018.1:0-5055 GCA_964524615.1 uncultured Candidatus Saccharibacteria bacterium | reverse complement strand
TGCCCGGAGTTTTTGGACTTGTGCAGCAGAGATCTTACTCATTCGTGGTTTCCTCCTCGGCTGTAGCTTGCGTCTTGCTATCATATTCAGCTTTGCCTTCTGCAATGCTGTCAGTCAATTCTCGGGTAATAAATGAGATTGATTTAATCGCATCATCATTAGCCGGAATTGGATAGGTAATATCAGAAGGGTCTGCGTTGGTATCAACTATGGCAATAATAGGAAGGCCTAGTTTTTTAGCTTCAGCCACAGCTGTAGCTTCTCTTGGCACATCTACTACGTATATGGCATCTGGCACTTTACTCATTTCACGGATTCCAGAAAAAACTTTGTTAAGAGAAGCGATTTTCTCGTCAACTAAGAGATTTTCCTTTTTGGTGAGCTTTTCCAGCTCACCTTCAGCTTTTTGGCGCTCCAGGCGCTTTAGGGTCTTGAGTTGCTCCATAATAGTAGCAAAATTGGTTAGCATCCCCCCGAGCCATCTGGTCGTAACAAAAGGCATCCCTATACTGGAGGCTTGCTCAGCTAGAATTGCTTGGGCTTGTCGTTTTGTGCCGACATAGAGAATTACCTTACCCTCAGCAGCTAGATTACGAGCAAATTTCTTAGCTTCTGCTAGGCGCTGTTCAGTTTGAATAAGATCAATAATATGTATGTTGTTTTTAGCGGCAAAAATAAAAGGCTTCATCTGGGGATTCCACCGATGTGTACGATGGCCAAAATGAGCACCTGATTCAAGTAATTTTGCTAATGTATCGCCATTTTCTGGCTTTGTGGCCTTTGTGGGCTTCTTTGGGGTCGTTTTAGTGGCTTTTGTCGGCATAGGGCTCTCCTTAGGCTTTGTATCAATATATTTGCGTATTTACGCAAACAGGTGAGTTAAAATCGATACTGTGAATTTATATAACCAGATAAGCTTACCTGAAGAAGCTTATCCTGTCAAGTAGAAAACCAGGTTAGAGAGATAAATTAAGCACAACCAATATTGTTGACAAAATACCGCTTATGGTATATAATTTGCTCTTGTCTACATCGGAGGGTCTTAATTTTTAAGACTCTTTTTGATTGAGACAGAGAGCAAACACTTGTTCTTGTCGAGACCAAGTGAGGGTGCAGTAAACGGATGCGAACTGGGATTATAACCCAGCAAACACCCATTATGCGTAAAGTGATTTACGCGCTGGCAAGTACCATCTTGCTAGCCAACCAAGTACTCAACGTTAACCACGTTGCTACTGCTCAAGCCGCTATTAAACCAGTGCTTGAGACTAAAACAAATTTTACCTTAACACTCAACACCAAGAGCCACGACGCTGTGGAGATCGTTGATAAAACACCTGACTTCGATGCCGAAGTCTTGACTCCATTACGCGCCAAGCAAGCCCAGCGTGAAGCCGAAGCTAAAGCAGCTGAAGCCCGTGCTGCCGCTGCTAGAGTGGCTCATATCCAGACTCAGCTTGTTGCTGTCTTGCCTGCTGGTTCACACTCCGATTGGATGCGTGATGCTGGAATTGCCGAGAGTGACTATGGCTACGTCGACTACATTATAAGTCGCGAGTCAGGCTGGGGTGTCACTAAGTCTAACTATAGTGGCTCTGGAGCTTACGGTCTTGGTCAAGCCTTGCCTGCCAGTAAAATGGCTGCTTACGGTTCTGACTATTTGACCAACCCAGTAACTCAGCTTAAGTGGGCTAATGCTTATGCCTTGGGCCGATTCGGTTCATGGGCTAGCGCTTACAACCACTGGTTGAGTGCCCATAGCTGGTAAACAAAAGTAAGTTTAAAACGAAAAACCCCGTGTCCTTGTGATGTGGGGTTTTTCGATTGTCATTATAAAAGCCCCGAGTTCGGGGCTTACCAATGTACTACGTGGAACTACAACCTATTGACAGGCTTCACACTCCGCCAGTGCCTGCGGGTCTATTGGGCAAACCATTGGTTTATCCCAATCACTATCGGCGATCGAATTCGATACGCCGGCTGACTTTTCTTCTACTGCGTCCTTCATACTCACCCTCCTCTTTTGTTTTGTATAATACTTACGATTTTAGCCCTATTATACCCCCTCTGCAAGGGGTTTTGGGCAGGAAAGTTGTGGATAAAATAGCGGTGCTAAAAAGCTTATGATACGCCATATATAGCGCTTATAAAAGATTTTGTTGCGCTAGCTGGCCCGAGCTAGCGTCTTTGAGGTGTGAGGCAGCTAAGCGTGTGTAGTCACAGAATTCACACCCCTCAGTCAGTAGTGGGATTGTACCGCTTTGCAGGCATTTATGTGCAGCTAACAAGGCATCTTCCACCCAATTATCACTGCCTTCATAGCTAATTAAATGAACGCTAAATTCCACTTTTTTATCAAAGGCTTTGTTATCAGGGTTCCCCGTGCAATACACCCAGTAACCAGTATTGCTGACTTTGTGATTATTTTGACGCAGCAGCCATTGGTAAAACTCAATTTGACGTCGATACTGATCATGCCACGGTGCATCACCAAGCTCGGTAACGGGCTTTGTTTTAGCAGTGGCTTTGTAATCAACTACAATATATTCGCCCTTTGAATTAATCCAAAGGTCGTCAATTGCTCCAAAAACCAAAAAGTTGGTTGGCTCATGTTGATACTGAACGCCATGAAAATTTTCGCGCCACTTATCAAGCAGTTCATGAGGAGCTGGCGTAGCGTCAACGCCATACTCCTCTTGTATTGGGTGCTTACGTCCTTTGGCACGATGAGTATCAAATTCGGCTTTAAGCAAAGAGTCTACTGCACTATTAATCAGGAATGGCGGGCCTTGGGGTCTTTTAATACTAAGTCTGCGGTCTAAATAAAAACAGCGTGGACATTGTAAAAATAAATCAATTTTTGATCGGCTAATTTTATATGGGCGCGGATCTTTTGGATCATATTGCCCGTTATATGGCTTCATGTACTTATTATAACTGAAGAAAGAAAAAGCCCGAAGGAAGCCAGTCGCTTTTTAAGCAGACCGGCGCCTTCGAGCAAGACGCAATGCGCGATAAACGGCATAACCAGAGGCGATCAACAACACCGATCCTGTTGCCGTGATGAGCGTGACTCGCAAATGATGAGGATGGCCTTCCACTGGATGAAGCTCATCGAGTGAGCCTTCGACCAATTGGCCTGTTTGATCACGCAAGGCTAGATGTGGTCTGATGCCCGCCACATCGGCTTGTGTAGCGCGAGCTAAATGATGCGCACCCTCTGTGAAAAGCTCGGGACTCAGTCCAGCGGGCACGTCACCAAGAGTCGGTTCTTCTGGTCTATATGCAGGTTCTACCATCTTTGCCTCTCCTGTTTGGCAGAGTGATAGTGGCGCTAGTTTAGCCTAGTACGCGACAAATTTCAAGCTAGACTGTGCTTTCTGCTACAATAATGCTTATGGAATCGCCCCACAAGAAGCCCTGGACCATCAGCGACATTAAATCAGTCACTACCATTAAAAAATCTGAAGAACGAGCGCGTTTGCGACGAATTGATGAAGAATTTGCGCGTGGTTTTGACTTTATAGATACAATACCCAAGTCTGTCAGTATATTTGGAGCATCGACTGCAAAGCCTAATAATCCAAACTATATTAAGGCGCAGAAATTAGCCGGTATGTTAGTTTCAGAACTTGGTTATGCAGTAATTACTGGCGGTGGTCCAGGTATTATGGAAGCAGCTAACCGCGGAGCCGCGGAAGCAGGCGGAATTTCAGCAGGGCTCACTATTCAGCTGCCAACTAACCAAAAACCAAATCCCTACATGAATAAGCGCTGCGATTTTCATTATTTTTTTACTCGCAAAGTAGTACTGAGCTTCGCGGCTCGTATTTATATTTTTTTTCCCGGCGGCTATGGCACGCTTAATGAGTTTTTTGAGATCATTACTCTTATTCAAACAAATAAAATTCAGTCAGTGCCGATTGTTTGCGTCGGCGCACAGTTTTGGTCTCCCCTAGAGCAATGGATGAATGAATACTTGCTTATTCAAAACGAAGCTATTGACGAAACTGACCTGGGGCTATTTACTATTACTGATAACGAAGAAATGGTATTAGAACTTGCCCAGTACGCTGAAAGACGGGGTTAGTACTACATAATAAAGGAGCTTATGGAAGACAAAACAACACTTACAGAAATTACGCGCTTAGCAGCTGAAGTCGAAGAAACTAAAATGCAAATCAAAACAATTCGCGAGCAACTCCGCGATGTGGTTGAACAAAATGATGAATACAAGCAGGCTCAAGCTGAAGTTGAACAACTTAGTGAAAAACGATCTGCTGCACGAAAACTCTTACTCGACGATCGTGATTATCAAAAAATTAATACTGAACTAGAAGATCTACGGTTTAAATTAAAGGATCTTAATGAAATCTTAAGTCATCATTTAGTTGAACATTATGCTAAGACTCAACAAACTGAAGTGACTGACACGACCGGTGTTACTCGATCGGTAATTTTAACTGCAAAACTTGGCCGGGCCGATAATGGACCAGATGGGTCAACAATTTAGACAAAGAAAAAGTGGGGTGAACTCGGTAGTCCACCCCACTTGAGCAAGTAGAGGCAAGGCGCGATCAGGGCTCGATGATGGAAACCAGGCTTCTTCGGTCAACGAGAGCCGGCTTGTCACCTTTGTCGAAATCGGCGATCCAGACTCGAACTTCAGGCTCGAGAACGAATTCGCGACGACGACGATTGCTCTGGCAGTTCCTGATGAGCGGAAGCCCCAAACCATCAGCCACTTGATGGGCTCGAAGTGCTCGGATTTCAACCCGGTCACAGAAGACCCGAACGTGTGGATCGATGTCTTGGAGTGCTCGGGCAATCACGCACTCATCCGGATCGCTCTGTACGCCACACGGCAACCGCCGTAGGCGCGACACACCGCAACTTTCGCGGATCTGGTTGACTCGACGCAAGAGCTCTTTGTCTTTCACGCCACCTCCATGGAACACGGATCGAGGATTTCGATCACGATGCGCATATTTTATTCTCTTGATGCCTAAGAAGCAAGTAACCTTGACCTTGGTGTAGTTTTGGTTTATAGTAGTA
>CAZGCZ010000017.1:0-14167 GCA_964524615.1 uncultured Candidatus Saccharibacteria bacterium | reverse complement strand
CTGGCCGACTCGGTGACTTCTTCAACTGGGCAGCGTGTCTTAATGTGACGAAGGCGCGTTCGCTCTATCGTTTTGCTGTTTCAGACGAGGTCGCAGAAGCGCTCGGAGCTAAAAAAGAAGAAGACGGCTAGAACAAGCCTTGGTAGTAGACCAGCGATGGTTTATTACCAAGGTTATTTTTTTGGCTTAGTGATATTTGGCTCCCCGCTATAGTCGGGGGTTACAAAATTTCCTGGCTCTGCTGTTTGAAGAAGTTTAAACCCACTCTTCAACCAATCTTGGCCGTCAGCTTTAACAATTGCAATGCCAAGACTATACGCCAGCGTATTTGCGACAGTAGTACCAATTCGCAAACCAGTGAAAGACCCTTCACCTGTAAAAATAATAAGTCCATTAAGATCGGTAAATTTTTTGTTATTTTTTTTTAAAAAGTCTTCAATAGTTGGCAAGATTGTGTCGGCGAGTTGGCGATGGGCTTGCCAATCATGTTTTGCAACAATATTCCCTTCTTGATCAAGCAAGTAGAGCTCTGCATCGGCTTTGTCAGTACGTAGTGCAAGAATCATGCCAGGCTCTCCAAAAGTTTGGCGCTTTTTGGTCCAGTAGCAGAAAAGTTGAGATCGCGAGTATTTTCGTCAACAAAATCAAATTTTATTATTAGCCGATCATTAGGCAGAATTGCCTTGGCTACCTTCGCCCACTCAATAACAATAAGAGCCTTTGAGTCATCCATAACTTCTTCGAGTTCTTGAATTACTACATCCTTATCATCGAGGCGATACAGATCAAAGTGCTGCAGTGAACCATTAGCAAAATCATAAGCCCGGTGGATAGTAAACGTTGGACTGGTGACAGTCTTATTAATATTCAAGCCACGAGCTAAGCCTTTCACAAAGGTAGTTTTGCCACCACCAAGATCACCAACAAGTTCAATCACTTGCGGAAGCTTAATGTGTTTAGCCAGCGTTTCGGCCAGAGCCAAGCTTTGCTCTGAGCTTGTGGTAGTACGCTTTAATTTCCGGTCGGTATTCATTGTTTAAATATTTTATCCGTTTTATCAAGTTCAGATTTATTTAAAGAAACTATTGCTAATAGCCTACTTTGTTTTTCTCCCTCTACAACAATATACCCAAGACGTTCATAAAGTGGTTTAGGAAAATCTTTTAGATTATTAGTTAGAACAAGAATTGAATCTTGTTTATATTTAGCCATTGTTGCTCCTAAATATAAATCTATTGGGCTAGGGCGACACCCTTGGTTACTTAAATAAAATTGTATTTTATCTGCTAACTCAAAAGTTTGTATATCAAAGACTGTTGACTCAAAGTCGTTTGCATCCAATACAGATGCTCTAATAGCAGCAAGTTTAGGGTCGTTAGTATTTTTTAGTTCCATTGAAATAGGATGAATATATTTGTTCTTTACATTTAGTAACTTTAAAGTTTCAAATATTGAGTAAGCTTTGTGGTCAACAATGATATTGATTGCACAAGTATCAAAAAGAAGCCATTTGTCTTTAACAATTGCTTTCCAAGCAGAGATATCATCAATAATTTTGGAGTTATTGGAGCTCATTTAATAGAGAGGTTAATTTATTAATTGTATCGGTTGTTATTAATGGCTTGACTTTCTTTTTTGCGTACCGCTCGTAAGCTAAAAGAAAATTAAACAAATTTAAATAATTTATTAGATACTTAGTGTCTGATTTTAGTTCCTTTAATTCATTAGCATCACTTAAAATTGATACTAACGCCAGCTTAATTTCTTCTGCTGAGAATTCTTGCGCTATTACACCCGGAGCAAGCGATGAGTTTTTTCGTAACTGTTGGGCAATTTTATTCATATTTGCATTATACGCTAATCTTAAAAGATGCCTGTATTAATCTAGTTATCAACCCGCTTGTGCTACAATTAATCTATGGCGGTAAGTGACATCAAAGTGAAGGAATATATCCTCTCTCACGAACTAATGGCAGAGGCTGATTTGGCGTCTGCCCAAGCAGAAGCGGCCAAGAGTGGCCAGCCACTAGGCAAAATCTTGGTTGGCAAAGGCCTAATTAGCCCACAAAAACTACAAGAAGCTGAGTCTGATAGCAAAAGTGACGACAACAATGCTTCTGTCGAAAAAAGCGTGCACAACATCTTGGAGTATGGAGTGCGCGCCGGGGCGTCTGACATTCACATTGAGCCGCGAGGCGAATATACGGTGGTGCGCTATCGCATTGATGGCATTTTGGTCAATAATATGAAATTGGCAAACAGTTTGCATGATCGCGTAGTAGATTACCTCAAAGAATTGGCCGGTGTTTTAAGTCATGAAAACCGTGTACCAGCCACAGGTGAATTTGATGCTGACTTTGGTGGCATACCAATCGTTTTTCGGCTTAATACTTTGCCCACTACTATGGGCGAAAAAGCTACGATTCGAATCATTGAACAAGCCAGCACAAATTATAGTCTGCAAGACTTCGGCATGAGCGATAGCTCTACCAAAATGGTGATGGATGTTCTGCGCTCAACTCGCGGTGTAGTGATTGCTACGAGCTCAATTTTGTCTGACTCTACCCTTCTGCTTTATGGTCTGTTGCAGCAATTTGATACGGAAACGAATAATATTCTGAGCATTGAAAATCCTGTCATGCAAAACCTGCCTGGAATTAACCAAACTGAAGTTGATGTGGTACACGGGCTAAACTTTCCTACTGCTATTTCGGCAGCCCTCAAGCAAGATCCAACTACACTGATGGTGACCGATATGAACAATGGCGCTAGCGCTGAGCTAATGTTTGATGCCGCGTTGAACGGCCGTTTAATTCTTGGTGGCCTTCATGCCGAAAACTCAACGTTGGCAATTATTCGCCTTAACGACATGGGCGTCCAACCATTTTTGATTGCTTCGGCGCTGCGCTTAGTAATTGCTACGCGCCGCGTGCGCAAACTCTGCCCTGTTTGCCGCAAACCCTATACCCCTAGTGGTGATGAGTTAAGACAGATCCGAGAACACTTAGGCGAATGGGAGCCAAATCAAAATCTGCCGGCAATGAGTAATTTTGGTGATTCTCATGCAGGGAATGTACACACCAAAAAAATTATCCCAGCTCCTAGCCGTGATGAATTGGCTAAAGAAAACATATTGCAAAGGATTGCCGAGGATCCGAATATCGTCTACCGAGGCATAAAAGACACAGCTACTAAGCCTACTACGGCAAATGCTGAATCGCCAGCTCAGAAAAATGATCAAGCTCAAGATAATCAAAATCCTACCTTCTTCCAAGCCGTAGGTTGTGAAAAATGTAATGGCACAGGCTATCAAGGCCAGCTTAATTTATTTGAAATATTATTAATCACCGATGAACTAGCTTCCGCGATCGGAGCTGGCAAAACTGAACGAGAACTGCATAAAATTGCTACCAAAGATGGTTTCGTGCCACTCGCTCGTGACGGTTTAGATAAGGCAGCCAAAGGCTTAACTTCGATTAGCGAAGTACTGCGCGTACTTTAACCCTCAAGGGGATTGGGCTTAGGTTGAGAATTAGTTGTTGTTTCTTTGTGGCGATAGTCAGTATGCGCTTGATGAATCGTTTGCTCATTATCGTACGGATTGGGGACATAATTAAGTACAAAATTTTCTCGCTCTCCGGCAGTCTGCACAATTATCGTTCCGTATTTGAGAATTGACTGCAATGGTCCGTTAACTTGAGTGCTCATATCTTGAATAGTACCAAGATTAAGAATTGAGATACGGTGGCCAAACAGGCCATTTTGTGAGATATCAACTAAATGTTCGTTGGTTACTACAATGCGATTATGTCGCCATACCCAAATGGCAGCTATAAAGAACCAAATAGTGATCATCACGCCAACAAAACCGTAAATCGACACATCAGAAGCTGGCACAGATCCATAAATATTGCCGGTATGCGATGCTCCGTAATAAATCCCCAAAAGTGAGAGTGCAAACATAACGAAGGCTACGAAAATGATTGGTGCTACAGAGACCCAATGTTTAGAAATGACACACTGGGTGGTTTCATCATCAGCCTGGCCGGGATATCGTTCTAATTTCTTTTCCATAGGTTTAGTTTAGCACAAAAGAAATTGCATTATGTTTGAGATATCTCTATATCAATTTGGTTTGGTTGGCATTGGTTTTTTTTGGTTCTTTGCGTCCCAAATGCGAGTAAGCTTTTGAGGTAGCCTTGCGGCCTCGAGTGGTTCGCTCAAGAAATCCAATTTGTAGCAAATACGGTTCGTAAACATCTTCGATAGTTTGACGCTCTTCATGTGTAGCCGCTGCAATGGCTTCAATGCCAGCCGGTCCTCCAGAAAAATTATCAATCAGAGTCTCCAGTAGTCTGCGGTCAGCTGATTCAAGACCAAGCTCATCAACCTCGAGCAGGTCTAGCGCTGGATTTACTTCTTGGAGCGTAATCTTGCCATCACCATGGACCTGCGTATAATCTCGCACTCGTTTTAATAGGCGATTAGCAATTCGTGGAGTTAACCGAGCTCTGCGGGATAGCTCATCAAGACTTTTTGTATCAATTTCTAGCCCCATAATTCGAGCGCTGCGAGCCAAAATCTTTTTAATCTCAGTTTCATTATAGTAATCGAGCCGATGAATTAAACCAAAGCGATCACGAAATGGACCTGATAAAGCTCCAAAGCGCGTGGTAGCACCAATGATGGTAAATTTGGGCAAATCAAGCCGCAAACTTTGCGCAGTTGGGCCTTTGCCAAGCATAATATCAATCACATAATCTTCCATTGCCGGATAGAGCACTTCTTCAACCAACTTAGGCAGGCGGTGAATTTCATCGATAAATAAAATATCGCCATCAGACAAGCTGGTGAGAACGCTAGCCAAATCCCCAGCTCGCTCGATGGCAGGTCCAGAAGTATTTCGCACACTAACATTCATCTCGCGCGCAATTACGCCAGCTAAAGTAGTTTTACCAAGACCGGGTGGACCATACAGCAAAATATGATCAAGCGGATCTTTGCGTTTTTGAGCGGCTGTTATTGCTAAAGTTAAGCTCTTTTTGATGTTGTTCTGTCCAATGTATTCCGAAAACTTACGAGGGCGCAATGTTTCCTCAAAGGCCTCTTCATTTGGAGCGGGTGGAGCAATTAGTTCATCAAACGAATCAAGATTTTCGTTGCGTTCAATCATTTGGCCAACACCTTAAGCGCTTCTTTGACTTTTGTTTCAGTAGACATATCAGCTGGTAGGTTTTTAATTGCCTCGCCTGCCTGCTTAGCGGAAAAACCAAGACTCATCAAAGCCTGGTATACCGGATCCTCAGAAGCCTTAGCTTGAGAAGCCAGCTCCAACTTACCACGCAATTCTAAAACAATCCGACTAGCAGTTTTATTACCGATTCCGGATACGTTGGAGAACAGTGACGTATTACCAGTTGAAATTGCTGTTTCAATTTCAACTGAATCATGTCCAGAAAGAATTGCCATGGCGGCTTTTGGGCCAACCCCACTCACTGAAGTTAGCTGGTAGTACAGAGCGCGCTGATTCATATCCGAAAAACCATAGAGTTGATAACTATCTTCACGAATATTCTCAGCAATAAAGACTTCGGCTTTATCACCTTCCTGAACCCGATCAGCCGCTTGTCGCGTGAGCTGAACTTCATAGCCGATATTACCTACATCAATAATGACTGTAGAAAAATTTTTGGACAATATGGTACCGCTAAGTCGTGCAATCATATTTCTATTATACCTGATAGAAAATCTGTTCGCATCTTGTTGGGCAAATAAAAAAGAGCTCTAGAATTCTAGAGCTCAGTCGGGCTCCCGAAGGGGAGGAGAAAGGGGCCGGCCCTCCCCTTCGGGTCCCTTGCGCGAGAATGCCCGGGCAGTAGACACTCTCACGTTCTTATAGACCTGGCGAGTCGGGAGGGGCGCTGGCAGCGCCCCTCCCGCAAGCCGTCCGAGTAAGCTCTTGCCGTTTCCATGGGGTGGTCCACTTCCACGCCGCCAGTCTCCTCGAACAATTGTCTAGCAAATCCTCGCCACGGAGCGGTCGAATGGTCGGCTCGGAGAGGCGCGACCACTCCGTGGACTTGAGGTCCAGAGGATTTCCGTTACTGGCGATGCCCCCGGCGGCCAGCACTTGGATCACCCCAGATTCAGCGAACTCGGGTTTTGGCGGGTATCTAATCCGCTCTTCACCGAAGCGACTTACTCGTATTCAGTACGGATAACGGCCCCGACTTACCGTCGGACGTTTTACCCTGCACCTACTGTCCATCCGAATCATGCTTCTCCCGGATGAACTCCAGCCGCATTATTCGCTGTCCGCGCCGGCCTTGCTCGAGTTCTTCACCCAAGCGCGCTGCAGCGCAGATTTTTGCAGGAAAGTGCCGACACCGCCGAGCAAGGGGTGGAGGGCGATGCCGACACTCGGTGAGGCACGTGGCGCTGGTCACTGACAATCCTCACCGATCCTGCACTTCTGCATCAACGGCCGCGGGCAAAGCCGCCTTTGCAGAGGTCTATTGTGTTGTTATCCCCGGTGTCGCACGCACTGGTTTCGGAGGCCAGAACCGGACGGCACCGGGGGTTATGCTATCCACAGTGAGGTAGTTTCAGTACTCACTTGGAACTGAAAAAAATTATACTCTTTAGTAACCAAGCGTCAAGTCTTTTTCAAACTAATTGTAGCGGCATGCGTCAGAGCAATTGCCACCGCATCAGCCGCATCGTCTGGTTTGGGTATGTCACGCAGTTTGAGAATCATTTTTACCATTTGCTGCATTTGTGACTTAGTAGCCCTGCCGTACCCGGTGATAGCTTGTTTGACTTGCAAGGGAGTGTATTCAGCAACGCTAAGCGTGTGCTTTGCAGCACTCAGCAAGATAACGCCTCTGGCCTGCCCAACTGTGATAGCTGTAGTAGTATTTGACGCAAAAAAAAGCTGCTCCACTACTATCCAATCTGGTTTATGAGCTAAAATTATTTCATTAAGATCATGTTCAAGAGCCATCAGGCGATTAGGCATTGGATCGTGCTTTGGTGTCGTAATCACGCCGCATTCAATGAGCTTCCGATTAGCTCCTTGAACGGTAATAATACCAAACCCAGTCGTGGCTGTACCCGGGTCAACTCCTAGAATTTTCATGATGAAATTTTTTCTAATATCTCATCTGGAATATCAAAATTAGCGTCAACACTAATTACATCATCAAGCTCGTCTAATGCATCAATCATTTTAAGCACACTCGATGCTTTTGATTCCTCGTCGATTTTGATGCGCTGTTTAGCGGCCATTTCAAGTTCAGAGCTTTCTATGTTATCTTCCCCCAGCAGCTCCTTAATTTTTTCCAAATCATTTGGCTGCGTGTAAATAATTAACTGATCGCCAGTGTCATCAATATCTAATGCCCCAGCGTCAATAGCCATAAGGCTTAGCTCGTCCTTGTCTGCGCCAGGTTTTGCCATAATCACACCTCGGGATTCAAACATATAACTAACTGATCCGGGTGCGCCTAAATTACCATTGAACTTGCTAAAAATTGACTTTACATCAGCTGCAGTGCGATTACGGTTATCTGTGACAGCTCTGACCAAAATCGCCACGCCAGATGGACCATAGCCTTCATAAGTTAATTCTTCAAGTGCGGCGCCCCCGGCCTGACCTGAGCCGCGAGCGATGGCACGTTCAATATTACCTGCCGGCATTGCGTTTTGACGTGCCTTCGTAACTGCGAGCCTGAGTTTATAATTCATCTTTGGATCAGCACCCTCACGAGCTGCTAATGCGATCTCATTGGCAAGTTTCGTAAAAATCTTACCTCGCTTTTGATCAGCCGCAGCTTTTTGATGTTTAATTGAATGCCATTTACTGTGTCCGCTCATATCATACTTCCTTCTGCAATTTATTATAGCGTAGGCTATGGTGAGGCAGCCAGCGAATCAACATGGCTCCGAGCACCACTCCATAATAACTCAGTAGTAAAAGCAAGCTTGGTCGAGCAATATCCAGAGCCGCAAAATGAAGATTAGCCAAATATGAAACTAGCTCGAGTAGCCAACGGACCAAAACGTTGAGTGGCGCAAATATAATACTGGCCATATTTGGAAAAATCATCCCCACAAAACCTGCTGCTAATCCAACTGCCATAAGCAGTGGTATAAATGGCATAATCAATAAATTAGACAGGGGCGCTATCAAAGATAATTGGCCAAAAGTAAAAGCAATCAAAGGAATGGTTAGAATTTGGGCTGCAAGGGTTACAGCAATTATTTCAGACAAAAGTGGCAGACGCTTTGGCAAAAGCTGTTTGATCGGGTCTGCAAAAAACACTATTCCAGCAAGAGCAGCAAAAGACAACTGCCAACCAAGGTCGCTCAATAGGTAGGCTGGATTTATCAAAATTGTAATAAGTGCCGTTAACGCAAGCGCATAGGCTGCGCTAAGTCTTTTGCCATAATAATGAAAAACTACAAATAAACCACTCATAACGCCTGCTCGGACTATTGAGGCAACGGCTCCTGTTAGCAGTACAAAACCAACGATCATCCAAAGTGAGCTGATCATCAGCAGCCATTTCCACTTTGTGCACATTGTTTTATGCAAAATGATAATCAAAATAGTCAGGTTATAGCCTGAAACCGCAATGATGTGAGCTAGCCCAATGCGATTGAGCTCATCCTGAATATCAGTTGGTAATCCTGAACGATTACCCAAAATGATCCCTTCCATGAATTGATTAGCTGGCTTTGGCAAAGCATTAGTCAGCCCGTTATCAAAGTTGTTTTTAACCCGCACCAGCCACGGTTGCTGCATTGATATAATTTGCGTATCAGCATAAATTATCTGGGCGTCGGCTTTAGCGGCAGTGTGATAGAGCTTACCACTGGTTGCAATTGTGTAGCCTTCCTGCGCATTTGACAGGAGAGATTTAACACGAATGGTCCCAGAATATGGCTGACCATTGACCGAGAGATGAGTAAGCGTTAATACATATTGACCATCACTGTCCCAGAAGGGTGTACCAACTACTTGCCCGCTCATACTGACATTTTGGCCAATCAAATTTGCGACTGAATGAGTAGTAACATTATGATGCCACAATTGAAAGTATAAAATACCGCCAAAAACACTGAGCGGAATCAGGCTTAAGGCAGTTAAACGCTTGGCGAAAAAAGCAGCTCCAACCACAACTATCATAGCCAGTACCGCAATTTGCCATGGTGCTGCAATAGGGGAATTAGCAGCCACGATGATCCCAGCAGCTACTCCAAGTGTTAAAACTACGACTTGATGTTGGCGTTTCATAACTCTCTCAGCTTACGGGAGTAATTCTATCTCGGGCAAGCGTGAGCAAGATGACATTATATATTTTTAATTCTTAAGGGAATAATTGCTGGAGGGTCCAGTGGGACTCGAACCCACGACACCCTGCTTAAAAGGCAGGTGCTCTAACCAGCTGAGCTATGGACCCGGACTTGGCAAATTGTATGAATAAAAAAGCCGCCTAACTCATATATTTAACCTGAAAATAGGCTAAAAGTCAATTTGGCGACAATGAAAAAGCGGGTGAGGGTTTTATCCCCCACCCGCGTGTACTAACTACCGCAAAGTCTGACCTGGACTACCATCAGTCCCTTCACGGATCCGGCGATCGACTTCTCTCAACTCACGCGATGGTCCTACATCGGTCGGCAGCACCGGATGTGTCGGCACTTCAGCAGTGCGTTCAGACAAGAATCCGCTCCCCGTGCCTTCACGCACTTCTCGAGAGATCGTCTCTTGCAACTGCCCGCTGTGGCGATCGGTTACTTCAGGGGTCGGCTCGGCCGTCGGGACTGCTGCCCGAAGTGATGAGAAGAATTGCTCATCGCGAGCTTCTTGAGCAACTTGCGACTCCTCATCGTCCTGATCTTGCAGTGCTTCAAGGGCGAAGTATGGAGGCCGTGTAACTGCGTCATGATTGAGCAGATCAATTGCTGGCAAGAACGAGTTTGTCGTCCGAGCCACCATAACCAGCAGGCGGAGAAGATCCAGCCGCTTCTTGTAATCATCGCCGAAGCGCACCCACGGGGCTAGCTCGAGCTGAACGGCATAGAAGCCCTTGGCTAGGCAGAATCCCGTGACTGTACTGCGTTTGAGAGCAGCAAAGGCAGCGTTTCCGACCTTGACGCGCAGCCTCATGCTCTCAGCCGTTTTCTTCAGAGCTCGCGCCATGAAGCCAGAGGCAACGTTTGGCATCGACCCCAAGCCTACGCCAATGTCGCAACCGATGTCAGTCGACTTTGGCGCACCCAGACCGTGCAGGTCAAAAACAATGCCAATTCCTTGCTCCCTATAAGCGCGGATGATCGCCTGCTTGAACGGATGATCATCACCGTTGATATCAGTGATAGTTGGCTGCATCGGATCAGCCGTCTGGCGACCCGCCATTGCCAGCGACATACCACCGGTCAGTCGGGCAAGCGCCATGGCAATAGCGCCGGTGTAGTCGTCCTGCTCTTTCTCAGCATCATCTCGAACTTGCTTGATGGAATGAGGCGCCGTAAAAAGTACCGGCAGAGAAACGCCTGCGTCGCGCGCAGTCGGCAGCACCAAGTCAGTGACGCTACCGAAACCCTGGTGATCGTTGATTGCGAACAGCTTGCGTTCGTTGTCCTCGATCTCTTGCAGAACCGGATGCATTCAAACGCCTTCCGACACGGCCAACTGGCCAACGAGTATTTGTCTAAAATGTACAGAAGTAGCAAGGCTACTAGTGGCAGTAATATACTATAAATACTCTCAAAAGTCAAGATTACAACAGATAATAAGGCAATTTAATATGCTACAATAAAGCATATGCGTTATGTGCTCATTATTGATAATAACCGATTAACACCGTGCAATGCGTGTTACGCTTTTCGAGAACATGTTCAGGCCAAATACCGCGTATTGGTACGCACTCATGATGATCTGCCAAAAACATTGCACCGCTACAGCCATATTGTCTTAACGGGCGGCTCGGGAAGACTCGACGAAGAAGATGAGTCATATTTACATCTGCGGCATTTGATTCGAGAAGCAGTTAAAGAAGGCGTACCACTGCTGGGGATTTGTTTTGGTCATCAAGCCATCGCAGCGGCCTTGGGTGGGAGTGAATATGTTAATCGTTTTCGCAGGCCTACCACCGGCTGGGTTAAAATTGAACGCATCGGAAGAAGCCGCTTGCTCAATAATTTACCTCACACATTTTATTCATTCGAACATCATTTTAATGATGTTAATAAATTGCCAGAAGGTTTTATTCAAACTGCCACTTCGCTGCGCAATCCAATTGAAGCTTTTGAACACACCCACTTGCCAATTTTTGGCGTTCAATTTCATCCTGAAATAAGCCAACGGCGCTCGAAGCATATTTTGCGCGAACAATTAATGGATAGAATGCCTGGAGACTGGTGGGTTCAACAAAAAAATGGCCGTTTGCCACAAGGAAGTTCAGCCCACAAGCAATTATTTGAGAATTTTTATAATCAAAGTCGAGTCGAACAAAAAGAACTTATTTCTTAACGTGTTCTCGAGCAGGACCTGTGAGAGTCCGGAGGATATTTGCAAAAATTCTCGGACCGTCGTTGCCGCCTTGCTTGCGCTCGGGATGAAATTGCACGCCATAAATTGGTCGATCACGATGACGAATGATTTCGGCCCCTTCATCACTGGCAGCAATAACTATGAGTTCATCAGACACTTCGGTAATCATCCAGCGGTTTGACTGAAACACACGAGCTTCCTGGCGACCGCCCATAATTTTGTCACGGCGAATTGTGGCAATTGTAAAAACTCCCTTGCGACGTTCTTTAAACGGGCGGCTTAGTTTGCTCCCAAAAGCATAGCCAACGATCTCGCAGCCAAGGCAAATGCCAATGATCGGGCGTGTCGTATT
This sequence comes from uncultured Candidatus Saccharibacteria bacterium, assembly GCA_964524615.1. Taxonomy (GTDB): domain Bacteria; phylum Patescibacteriota; class Saccharimonadia; order CAILAD01; family JBBSBN01; genus CAZGCZ01. The sequence continues at coordinate 2,255 of CAZGCZ010000017.1, read as the reverse complement.
GCGAACTAATTCAATTTGGTCATGATAAAAATGCGTAAAACGAAGCAAGCTGCGCCGACGACCGTTTTCATCTGTTACACCACCTCCAGAAAGTATAATTAAGTCATAAAGTTCTGGATCGATATCACGGACTTCATCATGACCGATCTTAGTGACATCATGAGCGCTTAATAGATCCCTCAGTCGTTTCTTATAATGCGTATCGTTATCTATTAACAGAATATTAAGTTTTTTCATAACACAAAATTAGTTTAGTTAAGCACCGACCTTGTCGCGTCGACGTTTCTTCGGTAGACTGCGTTCAATATAAGCTATAATTTCTCCGGCAATATCTTTGCCAGTAGCCGCTTCAATACCTTCGAGCATCGGGAATGAGTTTACTTCCATCACCAGCGGGCCGCGCTTTGACAAAAGAATATCAACTCCAGCGATTGCCAGATTCATATTGCTCGCTGCACGAATAGCGAGGCTGCGTTCTTTTTTCGTCAATGTTGCTATCTCAGTCTTGCCGCCTAAGTGAACATTACTACGAAATTCTTCACCTTCAGCTGTGCGCTTCATCGCACCCACTACTTCACCATCAATCACAAAAACTCGCAGATCAACACCGGCTGATTCTTTAATGAATTCTTGAACTAGAATATCCACTTTTTGACTGTTGAATGCTTGAATAAGCGCACGAGCAGCTGAGCGGGTTTCGGCAAGCACTACGCCAACTCCCAATGAGCCTCGAGCAAGTTTGACGATTAGTGGAGCTCCCCCCACCATCTCAATCACTTCTTCGACTTCTTCAGTGCCACGAGAAACAGCCGTTTTTGGAATATCCACTCCGTGTCTGGCGAGCAGCTGAATGCTGCGCAATTTGTCTCGAGCTCGGATGTAAGCTAGAGATCCAGTGGTTGAAAAAACATTCATCATTTCAAACTGACGGATTACAACTGAACCATATGATTGGCTAGCAATTGAAATTCGAGGAATAATCGCATCAATATCCTCGAGCGGTTTGCCTTCATAGTAAACTTGAGGATTATTTTTTTCGATATTACAGTAGCACTTCGTATAGTCAATAATTCGTGCTTCATGACCGCGGGCTTTGGCAGCTTCTAGCAAGCGCTGCGAGCTGTTTTTGCGGTTTGGTCGGGAAAGTATAGCAATTTTCATGAGATTATTTCCTTGTTTAGGATTATAACGGAGAATATGCCCGATGAGCTGAAAACGGGATTATTCTAGTTGGCAAGACGGTATGTGTCAATGTTATTTTTTGTACTTATCATTATTCGGCCAGAGGTTAAGTATAATTACCCAGATGGCAGCTGCTGAAATCCAGATTACCCTAGTACGGTCGAGGAAGGCCACGACGGTAGACTGATCGACTAGCTTTTGCGATACTCCTGAAGGCAAAAACAGTAAAAAGGCCGATATTAGCAGGGTCATAAGCAATAAACTTAAAATCATGATTCTGATACTAAGCCGATGCGAGGTTTCGTGTTTCGGCAGCGGACCTGTATTCATCAAAATGATAGTGAGGATGAATATGCCAAGGCCAAGACGAGGTTCTGTCAGCCAGGAGAAATGCCAGCGGTCTAATGCGTAAAAGAGCGGTTGCGTAACAAGCAGTGCTAAGGCAATACCGACAAATGCACCAAGGGTAGTACGCTTCAGGCGTGATTCCCCTAGAAGCAAGCCCAAAAACGGCGCCGCCACAAAAAGTATGATGAGTATGGTTGAGATACTCCAGTTGAGATTAAGGGCGGTTAGAAAACGGTTCAAGCTAAATTGGGCTAGCATCATAACATAAGCCTTATACCTATGATAGTTGTGCTAGAGCTGAATGTAAATGTGGTGATCAAAGAAAAAAGAGCCCAGAATCTGAGCTCAGTTTACGAAAGATTATTTGATGTAGGAAACGTGCTCACAGGTGACGCAGACTCGGCGCTCAGTGCCTGCCATGACTGCACCAGACAAGCCGTACGGTCGGTTGACCAACACGCGATGAGGCGTGCGGTCATGGCAATTTGAGCAGTTGTGCAGCTCATCATGTTCACTCACCAACGACCCACCGAGTCGAACTGCTTTGCTAGCCAGCCAGTACAAAGTGAAGCCATCTTGAGTCCGCAAGTGTGCGTGAGACCTGCTTCCCTGGATACAAATCGAGATATCAATCACATCGGCTGTGTAGTTGTGAGTCAGAGCCACTTCGATCAATTCTGAAGGCTCGTTGTAGACAATCCCACCTGGACTGGCCAGGGTGATTC
>CAZGCZ010000016.1:0-13612 GCA_964524615.1 uncultured Candidatus Saccharibacteria bacterium | reverse complement strand
TTTGGCTCGGGGGCATCTGGCTCCTCGGCCTGATCGGCTACTACAAGCTGCGGGACACCGACCCGGACCGCGCCAGGTGCGTGCGCAAGCACGGCTTCATCGCCACCGGCGTCTACATGGGCGGAGCCGTCGTGCTCTCGTTCCTGCTCTTCGCACTGACTGCTCTCGTTCTCACGAGCGCATCGGTGCACACTGTCAGTTCGCCGGCACGAAACCCGGTGGTGCAACAGGCTCCGACGGAAGACAGCCCGCAGGTCCAGTCCGGCGACGCAGCCACCTGCAGGACGGACTTCAACACCCTGGCTGCAGCCGAAGAGACCTACTTCGCCATGAACGGCAGCTACACCGCCAATCAGATCGATCTGGTCAACGCCGGCTTCCTGCACAGCGCGTCCACTCTGCACAGCATCAAGCTGAGCGGTGGCGGCACCAGCTACAACTTGCTGCCGAGCAGTCCTCGGTGCACGTCGTAGCACAAGCCCCTCGCGGGTTCCATGAAAGGAGCCTCGCAAGGGGCTCTTTTCTTACTTATTTTTATAGTGCTTGTGCTAGAATGTTCATATGAGGAAATCTCGACTTTCCGCAGCTTTTATTTTCGTGACTACAGTTTTTTTAGTTAGCAGCTTTTTACCATTATTGACTCCAAAGAATAATGATCATAAGGCTTTCGCCGACGGTGAACCTTTCTTGTGGCTTGATAAAACTGATATAACATCAAATCCTACTACTGGCCCGACGATGACGTTTACGAAGCCTCTCGCCACAGATGGTGCAGCACAAGGTAATCAATATTTACGGCAAGGTGATAGCGGAGTTTGCCAGGATAGTATAACAACCCAACCTAGCGCACCTAATAATGGACAGCTCACTATTGAGAAGGAGGGGGCAAATCCAGACAAGGTCCTCGAGAACGTCAAAGCAGCCTATGCTAACTTGGGTATCCCGGATAGCGCCTTTGTAATTATACGAACGGGCATCGCAAACCCCACTAAAATAAGTGAATGTACTCTCCTAAAGGGGATTGATGTCACAATTGGCGCCACTGACAACGCCAAGCTAAATGCTAGTGCCACAAATACCACCTGCGAAGGCACGGCTGGACCGCTGGGTTGGCTGGTTTGCGGGGTAATTAATTTTGTTCACGATACAGTCCAAAGTATTGGCAGTACAATTTCTGATCTACTAAAAGTTGATTATCTAACAAATAGTGACCAGCGCTCAGCAATATATAAAGCCTGGAGCGGGGCAAGGGGGTTGGCTGACGCCTTACTTATTATTGTATTTCTCATTATTATTTTTGGTCAGACGCTCAGTATTGATGCCTATACAATTAAGAAGGCATTGCCACGTATTGTAGCTGCTGCAGTTCTAATTCAGCTTTCATTCTTTTTAGTAACACTTCTGATTGATCTCTTTAATATCTTTGGTGATAACATTGGCGCCGTATTTAATTTTGCCACCGGCCAAGGCTACAAAATTAATGGAATATTAGCAGCTGGTGGAATATTTGGAGCTATTGCCGGAGCTATTGCGGTAGTTAGCGCAGTAATGAGCGGCGTGGCGCTTATGGCAGCTTTGGGTGTGATTATAGCTGTAATGGGAGTTTTCTTAACCCTAGCATTTCGAAAGATTGCAATTATTCTGTTAATTGTGACAGCGCCATTGGCACTTTTGGCATGGGTTCTACCAAACACAGAGAAATTCTTCAAAATGTGGTGGACAAACTTAATTAAAATTTTGTTTATGTATCCACTAATTGTGTTAATTTTTGCAGTTAGCAATTTTGCTTACAACCTCAATAGTGTGGGGCTAGGTAAGGGCTTCAGCGATATTCCAAATCAAATTATTTCAATCTTCTTGATAATCGCGCCATTGTTTGCCATTCCATTTGTCTTCAAAGCGGGTGGGCAAATTATGAGCTTTGGTGCTGGTGTCATTATGGGTCGAAGCAATGCCTTGGCTGGAAAGGCCAATAATGCTCAGTGGGTTAAAGATCGAAAAGCCTTCCGCACTCAAGAACGTCAGCAAAAAGGCGCAGAATTAGCGCAAAATGCTTCTAGTAGGTTTGGTAAGGCAAGAGGTCGTTTAAGTGCAGCCGGAGTTGGAGGGCTTCTAGGAACAAAGCGAGGCCAGCGGCTTATGGATCAGCGATATGCTGCAGGTAAAGCCGCTGCTGACCAAGATTTTGATACTGCGATTAATCGCTCGGGGCTTTCTAATGATCAACTCATGGGAGAGGGTGATGAAAGCACTAATGGCGTTCTAGAACAAATTGCAACAGCTAAAGAAGGTACAACGGTTAAATTAGGAAATGGCCGAAAAGTAAATGTGGATGCCTCAGCTAAAGCTAAAGCTATTGAAACACTTGGTCGCCGTGGTGGCATGCAACAATTACGACGAGTTAAAGCTGGTATGGGATTGGACGATACAAGCTGGGCAGATACACCTGCAAAACAAGCACAATTGCGCGAAAGACAAGCAATTTTTGACCAGGGAACAGCGCCAGTATTACCTGACATCATGACTAAAGCTCCTGACATTATTAAGGGCTCAAAAGCATTTGAAGACGTTAGTGCCGAACAACTTTCTGGGTTTACACCTGACACGATTGCCAAAATGACAGAGCACATTGGTAGTCTTCCAGCCTCTGTCAAAGATCCCGTAACGGGAGTTGTATCCCATCCACGAGCCGAAGCACATGCTAGGTTAAATGATGCTATTAAGAAAATTACTGAAAACCCTCAACTTGCTGCAAAGGTAACGAAGAAACAAGGTCAAACATTACGCAATGGCGCAAGCGGACTTGATGCGGCTACTCAAGCAGTAATTAATTCAGCAATTGATGCAAATGGCAATGTAATCGGTGTACCTCCGGCTGCAGTGCCGCCAACCCCAACAACGGCAACCGCTCCCGCGACTGGCGCTCCGGCTGTTCCAGGTACTACAACACCGACTCCAAGTCCAGCAGGACCTGCTCCTACTTCACCACCACCTACGCCTGGACCCGGACCGACACCCACCCCAGCCGCGCCACCTGCCGGAAGGCCAGGATCTCCAGTTCGACCTGTTGGCGGAGGCACAACAGCACCACCTTCCCCAACACCAACGGCTCCTGTACCGCCTAGTACTGGTGGGTCAACCCAACCAGCAACTGCAAGTCCAAGTCCACCGGGAAGTGATGATTGGCCTTCTTGGGCTGGCCCACCACCAATTGGTAGTGGAAGTGATACCGTAATCGTGCCACCAGCCAGCGCCAGTGACCCAAATTACGTGCCGCCTACACCTCCTACGAGTAGTAGTGTCCTCCCTGAACCAACAGACACAACTGGATCAGAAACTGGTTCGGGTACTGTTACACCGTCGGCACCAACCCCTGAAGCGCCAGCATCTCCAGCGACCGCTGTTCCTCTTCCTGGCTCTAGCACAACACCTCCGGCAAGCAACCAACCTGGTCCTGCCACGCCACCGCCTGCCAGTAATCTACCGCTCATTGTCCCCTCTGAGCCTGCTGTCTTACCAGAACCAACCGAAGCCCCAGCACCTACTAGCGGGGGAGGCTCGAGCGAACCGGCTCCGTCATCAACACCAGCTCCTGCAACGGCTACTCCAGCTCAGCCGGCAACACCAAGAGTGACCGATGTTGATATTAATGTTACAAATCCAAGCGTCACGTTAAATCCTAGTGCTCCGGTAGCTGAACCCGTGCCCGAACCTAGTGACACGACGGCAACTCCATCAAGTATTGGTGCAGAGCCTGAGCTACCATCGCCACCAACCCCAGGCACAACAATTGAGCCAGAGCAGCCGCCAGAAAGTGTCATTCGCAACCGACCTGGTTCGCCGGTACGACCAATGGGTGGAGCACGATCAACAAGTTCTAACTCAGACATTTCAACCGAAACACCGACGGGAGCAGATCGCACACCCCCAGGACCAGACGGGCCAAGCGGGCCACCACCGTCTGTTATCTAAACTATTTTTCCCTTGCGCTAATCTGATTTTCATGTTATGGTAGACAATTGTCGCTATAAATTATCTATCCAATATGAAACGAATTCTGACGCTTGTTTTAATAGTGTGGGCAATGACGCTGGCCAGTGCTTTTTGGCCCGCGCGACCTGCTTTGGCTGCCTCTGATGACGTCGTAGCTACTGTGACTATTACAGCCGATCAGAGTACTAATATTGCTAATCAAATTAGTGCTGACTTGCGCGTTGGTACGGATGTTACGCAAAGCAAACAATTAGCTGTTGCTAGTAGCACCAATCAGCAAGTGACATATACTCCTGTTACTTTTTCTAGTGTAACGGCTGGCAATTACCAATTATGTATTGCTTCAACCAATCAATGTCAGGCGTTTACCAAACAAGATGGTGTGGCGGCGAATGTATCGCTTAACACTACCTTGAACCCTGCTGATATTACAGCTATCTCATCAACTTCGGCTGATTCAACTTCGGCTTGTAATGATGCGGCTGGGCAGCTCAACTGGATAGTTTGCCCGGTAGTTAATGGGATGCTTAAGGCGATTAGTGGAATTGAAAATAATGTAGTTATTCCTTTTCTCAAAACCCAGCCGCTTTCAAGAACCAATCCGGATGGGTCGGTAAGTCCAATTTATTCGATTTGGTCAGTAATGCGGCAGGTGGCAAATGCGTTGTTCATTCTCATTTTCTTAATCATTATTTTTGCCCAAACTCTTTCAATTGGAATTGACGCATATACCATTAAGCGAACTTTGCCGCGACTTGTGGCAGCTGCTATTTTGGTACAATTTTCGTTCGTGATTGCCAGTCTTGGAGTGGATATTTCAAACATTATGGGTGCAGGTATAAAAACCTTGATCGATACAACGCTAGCTGCGACTCATGGCAATGCTTTTAGCTTTACCTACGCCACTGGCGGGCTAGGAATTGCAGCGCTTGCCATTGGAGCTTTGGCAGCTGCTGGCGCTATTATCAGTGGAGCCGCTTTTATCCTCATATTAGGAGCTTTTTTTGGTATCTTAGGTGTATTTTTTACCCTTGTAGCTCGACAAATTATCATTACGCTGCTCATTATTCTCTCGCCAATTGCATTTATTTTGTGGATTTTACCAAATACACAAAACGCCTTTTATTTTTGGCAAAAGAACTTCGTGCGAATTCTGTTAATGTATCCACTTATAGTTTTGTTGTTTGCCTCAAGCAGAATTGTAGCCGTCGTGGCTACAGCCAGCGGGGCAGCCAATGGAGGATTTACTGCTCAAATCTCAGCCGTGGTGGCTTTGGCGGCTGCTATTATCCCACTATTTTTAATACCGGCCACATTTAAGTTTTCTGGTTCCTTAATGATGATGACTAGCCAATGGAGTCAGAAGTTAAGCGGTTATCTTAAGACCAAAACAGAAGGCACGGCCCAATACCAACAGCTCAAGGCTACAACTGCGCGCAGGCGTAAAAGCTTGGCAGGTGGACAAGGTGTTAGCTTGCGGCCTGGTGGCGATGTTCATATGCTTGGCGGAGCAGGACGCTTGGCAGGTGGCGGAGTATTGGCTTTTGGTAAAGCTGGCCAAACCAAGGCACTTAAAGGGCTAAAAGAAGCTGAAAAAGGCGCTAGCGACGAACTAAAAGAGCTTAATTTGAGTCCGGATGGTCAACGTATGGTTCTTCAAGGCAGAAAAGCCACCACCAAAATGATTGCTGATGCAAAATCTGACTTGAGTCGTTTGCAAGCAACTCCGGGAGCAAGCCAAAATGAAATTACTATGGCCAGGCAAAAAGTTGACGAGCTAGAGAGCCAAGAGAAATTAGCTCGCCGCTATTTTGGCAACTCCGCTGCCCAAATTGCCGCCTTCAACGCTTTAGGGGAAAACACATTGCTTGAACGAGACGATGTCAAAGTCTTGCAAGCTCGTGCTCAGTCAACCGGGGTGGTGGGTGAGGCTTATGGCCGCCAGACTTGGGCGGGCAATAAATTTAGATTTATGGAAGGCGATCCAGTACTTGCTGCTACTACAATTGATGGAGTTGTCAGCTATAAGGATGTTATGAAAAGCCTGTCGGGGCGCTCGCCAGACAAATGGAAGTCTTTAACCAAAGGTGGCCTTGAAGAGATAGCTGCTATTGGTATGCTTGATTCTGCTAGTGACGCCACGCTAGATGAAATTACTCGAGCCGATTCGCCCAATAGGGTTGGTGACATTCATGTTGAGTTGATTCGTAACTATCGCACAGCGAAGGAGCAGTTGACCAAGCCTGCAGCCGATCAGGATGCCTGGGCAAGTCCTGCTAATATTAGTGATATTCTTGGGCAAAAAAGTATTTTGGGCGGGCTCATAAGTTCTGGTTCTGGCAATACACCCCCAGAACGAAGGCTTCGTAAACGCATTGCCGATCAACTGGGCAATATCACCACAAAAGCTGATTACGCAGCCACAATTGAACATAAACTTCCGGAACATGTGTCTGACGGCGATTTTGAAGACTTTATGGATTATCGCAATAGCTGGCTTGGGCGAGTAGACACAGCAACCGGCGAGAAAAAGGACGTCTAAAATGAGCTTGAGGGTAAGTTTAGTTCGAGCCAGGAGTAAGGTATAATACGCTTATGCCTCAATACAAAGTTCCACAAAATGTTGAAGCCGAAGACAAAATTCTAGGACCACTAAGCCTACGTCAGTTTATTTATGTCATTGTTGCTTTGATGTGGGGTTTTCTGATGTGGCGGTTATTTATTCATTTTCCTTTGGTGGCTTTTTTGGCCGCTCTACCAGTTTCGGGCGTATTTCTGGCACTCGGTTTGATCCAGAGAGAAGAGCAGAGCTTCGAGAATTATTTTACTGCTATGGTACGATTTGTTGTTGTGCCGAGAAAAAGAGTTTGGCATAAGGACGATGTGAAGGCTGCATTAAAAGGTAATGTCCAACCCGTTAAGCCTGCGAACAATATTCCACAACGCAACCCCGAACAACTACGCGGTCAATTAGAAAAATTGGCACTGATTGTTGATACGCGCGGTCGAGTCCCAAAGCCAGCTACTATCCAGTTGCAAGACGCTAGTAATCAGGCTTCTACGTTAAGTGCCCGAGTTAACCAACCGCCTGGCAACACCAGCCCTGAGGCTACCTTTGCAAAAGTCACCGCTAAAGACGATATTTTAGACATGCAAAATAGTAAGCAAGCTTCAGTAGTGGGGCAGTTGCTTGAAAATGCTGAGGCCGAAACTCGAAATGCTGCAGTAGCCAATATGCAAAAGGTAGCCGCTCAACAAGCTACTCAACCTGCAGCTCCAGCTACTCCGCCGCCCGCACCTCAACCTGCAGCTCCAGCTACTCCACCCGTGCCTACCCAAGCTACCGCCCCACAACCTCAAGCAGCACCAGCAACTCCTCCAACACCTACGCCTTCGCCAGCCCCAATCCAAAATGATATACTTGACTTAGCTTTGAGCGGCGGCAGTTTAAGCGTGGCGCAATTTGCTTCTCAAGCAAAGCGTACCGCTGGTCAGCTAATTGAAAATCAGCCAGTTTCACTCAGGTAAAATATGCAAGAGGGTAACCAAACACAACCAAATACAGCACCTGGCCACGGAAAAGGAGCCAACCAAAGTGCCAAAGCAGCACGCGACCAGCGTGCTAGTGTCCAAAACCATTTAATGTTTTCGGAAATTAAGGATGGCATTGTTATTATGCGTGATGGATCTTTACGCATGATAATTTTGTGCTCTGCCGTAAACTTTGATTTGAAAAGCACTCAAGAACAAGATGCAATTGAGTATGCCTACCAAGGATTCTTAAATGGACTTCATTTCCCAATTCAAATTGTAGTCCGAAGTCGTAAACTTGATCTTGATGGTTATTTGGAACGTCTCGAAAAACTGGAGGCCGAGCAAGATAATCAGCTGCTTGCAGGGCTCATGGAAGATTACATTTACAATATTCGCAGCTTGCTTACCGAAGTAAACATTATGAATAAAGAATTTTATGTCGTAGTACCTCTCTATGTTGGTCAAGTTAGTCGTGAGAATATTGTCAGCAAAATGTCCGCTCTGCTCAAGCCAAATCAAGACTTGACTCAAACAACAGCTCAATACGAACAAAACAAGCGCGATCTATTACAACGAACCAATCTTGTAGCGCAAGGTCTGGCCCAGATGGGAATTCGTGCTGTTGTGCTGTCTACTCAAGAGCTGGTTGAGCTATTTTACACAGCTTACAATATTGACGAAGCCCAGAGTCAATCGCTCATTTCAACCGGAGACATCACAACGCCTGTTGTCATGCGCGGCCCTCGTCCGGCTGGCCAAGAACCCGCCTCTCCGGCATCAGCTAATCCTCAAACCGAAGAAGCTCCGCTTGATCTTTTTGAACAAGCGAAACAACAGCCAATTGGTTCAAATCAACCTCCAACCCCAACTTCGTCACCTAATCAGCAGGGGAGACAATAATGGCTTTATTCGGTGGACAAAAACAGCCCAATCAAGCTGCTATTGACCAGCAGGCAAATGAGCAGGCCGAAGCTGAGCGCGTTTATCGTGAAGGGGTGGTTAGCTTACGTGACATTATTGCCCCAGCTTCAATAGAAATTGAGAGCAATTATATTAAAATTGGTCGTCGTTTTGCCCGTACACTATTTGTCTATGGCTACCCGCGCAGTTTATTTACCGGCTGGCTAAGCCCAATTATCAACTTAGACGAAGTAATCGATATTTCACTTAATATCGTGCCTGTCGAGTCACGGATTGTGCTTGAGAATCTTAAGAAAAAAGTTGGCCAGCTAGAGGCCAGCTACACCATTAACCAAGAGAAGGGAAAAGTCCGTGATCCTGGGCTTGAGGCCGCTATCTCCGATGCCGAAGAACTGCGGGACAAACTGCAAGTGGGCGAGGAACGCTTCTTCCGCTTCGGGCTTTATATGACAATTTACGGAAAAGACCTGGAGCAGCTAGATGAAGTTGGCCGAAAAATTGAAAGCATTTTGGGTACCAGTCTGATTTACACCAAAAACGCTACTATTCAAATGGAACAGGGCTTTAACTCTACCTTGCCGCTGGCGACTGACATGCTTCAAATTTCTCGAAATATGAACACTGGTAGTTTATCAACCAGCTTTCCGTTTACAACCGCAGAACTGTCTCGCAATGAGGGTATTTTGTATGGACTGAACCGCCATAATAATGGGTTAGTATTATTCGATCGTTTCTCGCTTGAAAATGCTAATATGGTTGTGTTTGCTAAATCTGGTGCAGGAAAAAGTTTTGCAGTTAAGTTAGAGTGTCTGCGATATCTTATGCTCGGCACTGAAGTAATCGTCATCGACCCCGAAAACGAGTATCAAACTCTATGCGATGCAGTTGGCGGTAGCTTTTTGCACTTAAGTCTTGCCTCTGACACCCACATTAACCCGTTTGATTTGCCAAAAACGGTTGATCCTGAAGAAGCCGATAACGCTTTGCGGGCCAATATTATTACTCTACACGGATTGCTGCGCCTTATGATTGGCAAAATGAGCCCCAGCGAAGAAGCAGACCTCGATGTCGCACTGATTAATACGTATGGCTCAAAGGGCATCACCAACGACCCAATGACACATAATGCCGAGCCGCCAACAATTATTGATTTATACAACACCTTAGTACAACTAGGTGGCTCTGGGCCTGCGCTAGCATCTCGCTTGCGCCGCTACACTGAAGGTACGTTCTCGGGTATTTTTAGCCATCAATCAAATGTTGATATGAATAATAAGTTCCTAGTTTTTAATATTCGCGACCTTGAAGATGAATTGCGCCCGATTGGTATGTATATCACTTTGAATCACATTTGGAACAAAGTTAAAACTGACAAGCGACGCAGAATATTAGCCGTTGACGAGGCTTGGCAGCTTTTAAAATATCCCGATAGTGCCGCTTTTATGTTCTCAATCGCTAAACGTGCTCGAAAATATTACCTAGGACTTACTACTATTAGCCAAGATGTTGAGGACTTTTTGTCAAACCGTCTTGGTCGGGCTGTAGTTAATAACTCAAGTATGCAACTGTTGCTCAAGCAGGCCCCGTCTTCAGTTGATATCGTGGCAGAGACTTTTAAGCTTACCACTGAAGAGCGCGATCGTTTGAGCCAGTTTCCGGTTGGGGAAGGGCTTTTCTTTGCCGGACTATCGCATGTGATTATTCGCATTTTGGCGAGTCCGACAGAAGAACAGTTAATTACTACAAATCCTCAGCAACTATTAGAAGAGGCAGCTACAAATGCCGCTATCCAAGCAGCCGCACCAACCAGTCCTGCCGCTGGTGTTTTACCAGCCGATTTACAAAACCCTGAACAGCAAATTGCTCAACTAGAAGCTACTGGTCAAGTGCAAGCTGCGAGTGGCGAGGTAGTGCAGCCTACACCTCCTGTCAGCCCGGCTCCAGCTACACCAGCCGCACCTCAACCCATTTCTGCACAGCAAGTTGTTACCACACCCCAACCAATACCACCAGCTAATAACCCAACCCCGCCAACAGGTAGTTAATAATGGACCCAGAAGATCTCAAGAACTTACCACCCGAACTTCCCAGTCATCCATCAGAGCCAGAAAAAAAGCCATCTGATACTCTCGAACAAGCCAGCTCCCCTGAATTACCCTCAATGCCCTTAGGTCAATCTCCAAGGGGCAGAGGCGCAAGTAGCAAAAGAGGTATTCGCGGCTTTGCTCGGCGACATAAAAAAGGAGGCATTATTGGTGGTAGCATTGGAGCTGCGATTTTAGCGGTTTTTGTTGGATTTTTATTGATTCTGCCATTTAAGGCTTTGCATTTTCTCAAAATCATTGAGGACAAGTCTTTTGCCAAAGTGGAAAACGTGATAACAATTCGTACAGAAAAGGTGCTGGATCGCTATATTGCAAAGCGGCTCGAAAACGGTGCCGCGGGCAAGTGGGGACATGCTACCAACGGCTATGGGATTGTCGCGACAGGTGATTTAGCTCATGATCTCTATCAAAATTGGATGGCTTCTGATTTTGAGCGGAACATGACAGACAAATATGGGATTTCTTTTGAAAGGACTCCGGACGGACGATATAATGTTTTACAAAATGGCCAAGTTGTTCCAGGTGCAGACGGCACAAATTTGGAAGGCATTGGTAATCAAGAATTTAGGAATTACATCAAAGACAGTACCAAGCAAGAAACTCATGTTTGGCAAATTTTTAAGCGGCATAATATGCGCGAAGCCCTCTATGCGAGGTGGGGCGTCAAAAAATGGATATTTTTCTCAGGCACACGGCAAAGAATCCAAGATGTACGGCTTGCTGCAAAATTATTTGTTTTACATGAACTTAATAATCGGGTAATTACTCCTATTTCTGGTAAGTTTGGTGATATATTTGCTTGTATGTTTTTACAAGACAATGGTGCTTGTAAGTCCGCGCGTGACACCAGCAGCAAAAGTAGTGTTGGTGGAGATGCGGCCAAAGCTGCCCAAGAAGCTGACGCTGCTGCTAAACACGCTAGCGATGCTTTGGATAAAGATGCAGAAAAAAGTACAACTAAAGAAGTCTATCAAAAAATTGTTGGAAAACTTACTAATTCACTAGGAAAGAATATTGTCCAAGAGACCACCGAGGATGAAACAGAGGCGCTAATTCCTTTTGCCGGAGAAGCAGGAATTATTTGGAAGTGGTTGCGAAGATTCCAGCGAGTCAGTAATGATTTGAAACCAAACGGATCACTTGATAAGGCAGCAACTGCCGAACACTCCATAACTGCTACACAATTTTTTAGCACAAACGCTACGGCAATCGATCAAATAAAGGCTGGAGGGGCGCTAAATGCGCCAATCAGCTCGGCTCTTAAAGCCGCTTTTAGCAATTTTACTAGTAGGTTTAGGGCTTTTGCGGCCGACAATGCTACCGCCACCTCAAATACCGACTATACACAAGCCCAGATTGGTGTGTATGGCGCACAGCTTGGTGACCCAACCGAGAGTCGAATCTATAAAAAATATTATGCCGGTATTGATACGTCGAAGATGCATGACAATGTAAAGTGTTCAGACAATAAGCCATTGCCGCCAAACCAAGTCATCTGTGATGATCAGCGCATTACCCCAGACTTAAATAATATTGCGGGTTTTGCGGCTGGGAACACGGCCATTGCTGCTGTTAAAACACTGGGTGATGGCATAAATTCGTATTGCGATGCGACAGATAGTGGTATTAACATACCTCTAGTTGGCGAGATTAGCACTTGTCACGCACTAGACATTGGCCAAGGCATTCTTAACCTTGGTGGTACTGTAATTAATTGGATTCTCGACAACACGGGCTTAACAAGTCTGATGAATAGTTTGGTGGGTGAGCTCCTAAAAGTTACTGGTCTTCAAGACGTAATAGGTACCGTGGTGCAATGGGTAGTCGGACAGCTTGTGGGGGTCAATATCACTGGCCTTGAAACTGGCGGCAAGTGGTTTGATGCTATGCAAGCGGGGGCAGACGTAACTTCTAATTCGAGTGGCCAAGAAATTGGAGCCCGTCCTCTTAATGATGTAGAGTTGTCTCAATGGGGGGCGAAGCTGCAAAATGACGAGATTGCCAAGACGCAAGGAGCTAAAGGAGTATGGTACAAAATAGCCTCACTTGATTCACCGAACTCATTGTTTGGCCGATTGGTTGCTTGGACACCGAGCACCATGAAAGAAGTTCCTACAAAAATGGCTGCTTTAACATCTGGGTTACTAAATCCTAAGAGCATTCTCGATAGTGGAAAATATTTAGCCAGCGTGGTTATTCCCGGTAATCATTTAGCATTTGCAGATTCTCCAGCATATGTCAGTCCGTTCGGAGTAGGTAGTTGGGGGTATGCGCTTAATGATCCATATCTCAATATGAGCGCAGACGCACTTGATGAGACGTGCAAAGTTGGCTCTGAGTCACGAAAGAAAATTGAAGATGAGTATAAGGCCGATCTGGACGCTTATATCAACCAAACTCCGGAAAACCCACACACCATGACAAAAACTAACCCTTGCGCATTAGAAGAAAAGACTATTCACGATCTTGGTTCTTACTTTAATACGCAAGATGATGGGGGACTCAAGGCAACTACTACGTCTACTACTAGCAATGCTCCGACAGGAACGCTGGCAGACTGTCCGACCGGTAATGTGACAGGGGGTATGAAGATTTTATGTGTAGCTGAAAAATTCCAGGGTTACCCTTATGTTACTGGAGGCGGCTGGACTGATGATTTGGCCGGCTATGTTGCCCGGTTGCAAGCAGGGGAGCGCTTGCCTATGGATTGTGGTGGCCTAATTCGTGTGTCTGCCTTTATCGCCTACAACGTCAATGTGGGTAATCCGTTGGGTGATGTCAACGGCGCGCAGCAATACTTCAAAAAAATTGATAAAAATGATGTGCAGCCGGGAGACTTCTTATTTAAAGGTATTAGTTCAGCTGATCCCTCGGGTCATGTTGCTATTGTGGTAAACCATGCACCAGGAAGCAACACTGTTGATGATTTTGAAGCATCAAATCCTAGTCTTCCCATAGGACCACAGACTTACAACATGGACTTCTTTGACTACGGCGGCCGCTGGGTGGGGCCATCACAATGAAACGATGGCACTTAGCACTTATAGCTGGTTTGTTTG
>CAZGCZ010000015.1:0-2966 GCA_964524615.1 uncultured Candidatus Saccharibacteria bacterium | reverse complement strand
TTCGGGCTTTTTTGTTACCTATAATGAGATTGACAATCTAATGTAAACATTGTACTATTAGCCAGTTCTTTTTTAAGTACCTTCCAATTTTCGACTATCCTGAGCTTGTCTCAGAAAGTGGGTGTGCTCGTGAAGCGTGTTTTGTGGGTTTTTGCTCTTGGTGCGGAAGGCAACGCTCTCTCGGCTGACACGCAGGCCAACATCGACAAAGCTAATCAGCAGCTCCGTACGCATAACAGCGCTCATTACGACTATGTGTTGTGTGCTGGGGGGATCTGTAACGCTCGGTCTGGCCAAACTGAGCCAATTGCTTTTCTGATGCGCGATGCGCTGACACAGGCTGCAATGCCTCAATGGTGCATTATTACTGTGACGTCCTCGCACACCACGCGTTCTGACGTCGTTGACAGTATTGCGACGCTGAGGGAACGTTTTGAGCTTTTTCCTCGAGACATTGAGTTCACTGTTATCAGTGAGCGGTGGCATCTGAAGGGAATTGCGATTTTGCTCGATCAACTAGCGTGGCCAGCTCAAGTGCAATATGTTCCATCGGACTTTCGTCTGAGTTGGCGCGGTGTGCTTGGACGAATTGTGCGGCTCGGGCTTTACCGCATAGACCCAAAGGGCGTTGGCAAGCTCAGCCGTTGGGTCGAACAGAAGCGTTCTCACTAAGCCTTGAAGGAGATTTCATGCCGGTATATCGTAGGGATTTGCGTATGCGCTCGCTTGAATCGCTGCTGCGCGAATACTTCCGACGTTGCCACGACAAAGACTATCGTGGCTCAGGATTTGAGCAGGCAAGCATAGAAGATGTGATCGATGCGATTGCCTATCGGATAAACAAAGCCGAGAAAGCTGCCCGTCGATGAGTGCAATTGATGCAATTTTTGTTGCCATTATCGGTTTAGCAGGCATTGCAGTCGGACTTCTCGAATTCTTTCACGGATTCAAAGGCTACGGCCTAAACGGGTTGAGGGTAAAATCGCCGAGCGACCATACTCTAGGCATACTATGTATCTTAGTCGGTATTGCGTTGTGGGTTCTCGTGATAATTGCCTTGGTCGTTAACTAAAACAGGACCTTTCCTAATCGAAGGGTCTTTTTTCATTGGCAGCAAGCTCTCAAATTGCTAAACTACACATAATAATGCTTATTGAAGTCAAAAATCTCAAGAAGTCATACGATAAAATCCGCGCCGTAGCCGGCGTGAGTTTTTCTGTAGAAAAAGGTGAGGTCTTTGGCCTGGTTGGACCAAATGGAGCTGGTAAAACTACCACCCTTGAAATGTTAGAAGGGCTCAAAACAATTGATTCTGGTTCTGCGATCATTAACGGGGTTGATGTAGCCAAAGATCCATATAAAGTAAAATCAATCATCGGGGTACAGCTCCAAAGTTCGAGTTTTTTTGAAAACCTTAATTTAGTGGAACTTCTCAATTTATTTGCTGATCTATATAACACGCAAACCAAACCAATGTCATTGCTAGAAGAAGTCGGGTTGCGAAGCAAAGCGCGGGCACAAGTGAAACAACTTTCTGGGGGTCAAAAACAACGTTTTTCAATTGCCACGGCACTTGTTAATGATCCGGTAGCATTATTTCTCGACGAACCCACCACAGGACTTGATCCGCAAGCTCGTCGTAATTTGTGGGGACTCATTAAACAGATTCAAAAGAGCGGCAAAACAATTATTTTGACAACCCATTATATGGAAGAAGCCGAGTATCTTTGTGATCGAGTAGCAATTATTGATGAAGGTAAAATTGTGTCACTCGATACACCGAAGAATCTCATTGAAGATTTACTCAAACGTGGCTTTAAGCCCAAGAAAACAGTTGAGCCTGCAACACTTGAGGATGTTTTTATTGATTTGACTGGTAAGGACTTACGGGAATGAACCGACAATTACGTAGCTTGCGGGCGCTAACCAAAGCCTCCATTAAAATGTATTTCCGAAATAAAACGGCAATCTTTTTTACATTGTTTATCCCTATCTTTTTGATTGCAATTTTTGGGCTACTCAATCGCAATACGGGTGGTAATATCACTATTGAAATTACTAACTACTCGCAAAGCCAAGCCTCACATCAACTGATCGATCAAATCAAGCAAGTCAAAGCCTTTAAAATTGAGGAAGTTTCAGAAAGTGAAGCGGCTGATAAGCTTGGCAAGGGCAAGGCTGATTTACAGGTAATTATTGGCAGTGAATTTGGCTCGGTCAATCCGGCGACTCATCAATTGCAGCCAAGTGAGATCAAGGCATATTATAACGAAGGCAAGCCTCAGAATGGCCAAACTGCTAGCTTGGTATTGTCTGAAATAATCAATGGTTTTAATGTTCAACTGACTCACGCACCGCAAGTTTTGACGATCCAAAGCCAGGGTATTAAAACCAATAATCAGGGGATTATAGATTTTCTATTACCGGGAGTTATTGCTTTTTCAATCATGCAGCTAGGTGTCTTTTCAGTAGCCTTTGCTTTTGTAGCGTACAAAACTACCGGAGCATTGCGACGCCTGCAGGTGACTCCAACTCACCCGATTAACTTTTTGATTGGCCAGTCAATTGCGCGACTCATTATTGGGGTGGTGCAAGTTGCTATCTTATTAGGTCTGGGGATAGCGCTATTCCATGTTCATATGTTAGGCAGCATTCCTGCATTTATTTTTGTTGAAACGCTCGGAGTGATTATGTTCTTAATGTTTGGGTTCGCAATTGCTGGGTGGGCTAAAGACGAAAATCAAGCGGCACCAGTCAGTCAATTAATTACATTCCCAATGATATTCCTGTCTGGTGTGTTTTTCCCTACTAGTGGGTTGCCAGATTGGCTACAAAAAATCACCAAGTATCTCCCTTTAACGTATTTGGTAGATGCGGGTCGCAAGATTGCTAATGAAGGCGCCACACTTTGGCAAGTGAGGAGTGATATTTTAGGAATCGTGGTCTGGACTATCATTGTGTTAATT
>CAZGCZ010000014.1:0-6523 GCA_964524615.1 uncultured Candidatus Saccharibacteria bacterium | reverse complement strand
TCCTGGTGCTTCACCAACAAAGATTACTTCGGCATCGGCATTCCCAACACCGAGTACTAATTGCTTAGCACCTTTTCGCAACTCAGGTACTGGATCATCTTTTTCAATCTGTGTAGCCACTTCGGCTAGTTGTTTGGCTTTATTGCTTGTCATACAAACTTAAGATTTGGTTTCGGTAGCAGCTTTCTTAGAAAGATTAAGTCGCCCTTGGCTGTCAATTTCCACTAGTTTGACTGGGAACTTATCACCTTCTTTAACAACATCGTGGATATTTTCAATACGTCGATCTTCAAACTGACTAATATGCACCATGCCTTCTTTACCGGGCATAATCTCAACAAAAGCACCAAAATCGAGTACTTTGACAACACGGCCATCGTAAATCTTCCCAATTTCCGGCTCGGCGGTTAGCATTTCAACCCATTCTTTGGCGGCATTTGACTTAGTCCCATCTGGACTTGCAATCATCACTAATCCATCATCTTCAATATCGATTGAGTCAACACCAGTTTCAGCAATAATTTTTTGGATAGTTTCCCCGCCCTTGCCAATCACGTCTTTAATTTTTTCTGGATTGATCATGACTTTGGTAATTCGCGGTGCAAATGGACTAAGGTCTTCTTTTGGCTTATCAATCACACTCGTCATAGCGCTCATGATATGTTCGCGGCCAGTGTTAGCTTGAGACAATGCATCGTGCATTATATCAACAGTAATACCTTTGACCTTGATATCCATTTGCAGAGCTGTAATGCCAGTATCAGTTCCAGCAACTTTGAAGTCCATATCCCCAGCAAAGTCTTCGGTTCCTTGAATATCAGAAAGAATTACATAATGTCCGGCCTTTTTATCATCAAGTACCAGGCCCATGGCAATACCTGCAACTGGCTTTTTCAGCGGTACACCAGCATCCATCAACGATAGTGTACTGCCGCAGACTGAAGCCATTGAAGTCGAGCCATTGGAGCTTAAAATTTCAGAAACCACACGAATCGCATATGGGAAATCATCAGCTTCAGGAATCATAGGTTCAAGGGCGCGCTCAGCTAAATTGCCATGCCCAATTTCACGCCGTCCAGTGCCACGTAACGGTCGAGCTTCGCCGGTCGAAAATGGCGGAAAATTATAATGATGCATATAGCGCTTAGTAGTATCTTCTTCCATCGTATCAATCATTTGCGCGTCGCTAATTGGCCCAAGCGTCACAATTGATAATGCTTGCGTAGTGCCACGAGTAAACAAGGCTGATCCATGAGTACGGGGCAAAATCCCAACCTGCATTGATAACGGTCGAATCTCAGTAGTTTTACGACCATCTGGTCGTTTACCATCTTCTAAAATTGCCCGGCGGACTTCCATATCAACCACCTTTGAGAAAGCGTTTTTGACATCAGCTACAGGGTAACGGTCGTGATCTTCTTCAACTTCCGCTGGCAACGGTCCGAACTCGTTCAAAACTTCTTGTTCGAGCTCGCCCAAAACTTCAAAACGGCGCACTTGATCAGCGTTTACAATATGATCACCCAGCTTGCCATGTAAAAATTCTTTGACTTTCTCTACTACTGTTTCGTCTGGTTTGTATAAATCATATTCTTTTGGCTCAACTTTGAGCTCTTTAACCATCTGCTCTTGCAGTTTGATAATTGGCTGCCAAGTTTTTTGCGCTAATTCGATAGCTTCGAGCATGGTTTTTTCATCAACTTCTTGAGCCCCTGCTTCAACCATCATAATAGCGTCTTTGGTTCCAGCAACTGTTAGATTTAGTTTGCTGTTTGCTAGTTCTTCAGTAGTTGGATAAGCAGTAAGTTTGTCGTTAATCATACCTATGCGCATTGCCCCAATCGGGCCATCAAATGGCGCACCAGTCAGCGACAATGCTGCGCTGGCAGCGATAATGCCCAAAATATCAGGTTCGTGCGTTAGATCAGCCGACAGCACCATTACTACGACCTGAACATCATTACGATATCCCTTCGGGAAAAGCGGTCGAATCGGGCGGTCAATCAAACGAGCATTTAAAATCGCTTGCTCGCTTGGGCGACCTTCGCGTTTCACAAACCTACTACCGGAAATTTTTCCTGAAGCATACATGCGCTCTTCATAATCAATAAGTAGCGGAAAAAAGTCAGTATCAGGACGCGGCTGGCTTTCAACAACAGCCGACGCAAATACAACTGTGTCGCCGTAACGAACTGTTACAGCACCATCAGCCAAAAAGGCCATTTTGCCTGTTTCAATAATTAGTTTTCTACCCGCAAATTCAGTTTCAAACTGACGGGTTTTACCCCCAAAAGGATGGATTATATCCATGAGTATCTCACTTTCTGATCGGTATTTCTCAAACGAGTAAGTGCCAGAGTCAAATTATCGGGATTTCCGATCACTTCACTCCATCACTTAATCCGAATAAGTTACAGATCAAATGTTAATATTAACGACGAAGTCCGAGTTTTTTAATGAGCTTTGAGTAGCCTTCCGGATCTTTTTTCTGCAAATATTCCAGTGCCCGGCGGCGTTTACTGACCATGCCAAGAAGTCCGCGGCGACTATGATTATCACCTTTATGCTTCTTCAAATGTGAGGTCAATTGGTTTATTTTCTCAGTCAAAATCGCCACTTGGACTTCGGGAGAACCAGTGTCCTTCTCGTGGCGCTTGTTGTCTTTTATTAGCGTCTGTTTTTTCTCAGTTGTTATCATGAGTTCCTTAATCGTAGCATGTTCGGCCTTGTTTTTCAAGGCTAGCTCCTCAACCTAAATCTTCAAAATAATTGAAAACTTGGGTTAAGACCCGATCAAGTTTCCTTGTTCGGGCTATCGGCGAAAACGACGATGTTGAAAGAAAAATCTCAAACACCACATCACAGTCATGACAATAAAGAGAGCTCCGAGGACCAATATCACTACTGTGATATCAATGATCACATGCTCAAGCCACTGGCTTTTCATTGTCGGCATCGGTATATCCTATCGTTCAGATGTAATCAATTGTAATTAATACACCTTCACGATCTGCCAAGGGCGTAATGAAGATTCGAGCCCTTAGCGTTTCGTCCTCAGTTTCTACTGCCCAAACAAAGGAGATATCCGGGATTGGCAAAACTTGCAGCTTTTCCAAGACATCCTGTTGGACAGACGCCCAATGTGATAGAGCCCAACGACCAGAGTCAGAATCCCAGAATGGAAATTCTTGGGCCTGACCAGTTCGCACAACTTCGTTGAGAAACTCTCGCACACTGTCGAGTGCTCCAGCGGAAATTGACATTAGTCCTTCCCCTTTGTCAGGTACGATTTCAAAGTTTTTCAACCGCTAAGCCCACGAGGTTTCTCATGAACTTGGGGATTGCCCCGACCTCTGAGTTGAGGTCGGGGTTTGTATTAGAGGCGAGTCACCCAGTCGTCCTCTTCACCGATGTCGAGGCGCTCTCGGGCCAGGAACTTTTCCTCAGGATGAGCAGACTGCCAAATGGTGACCAGTTTGTTCATCTGAAGTGCCACGAAGCCCGCCACCAGCTCGGCCAGCCAATGATCTTCTTCCTGGGCCCAGCCAGAGACGCCAACAACGATGCCCTGGCGCTTGACACCTCCTGCATAGGGAAAATCTCCCGGCTTGAGCAAGTGTCGATCTGTTGTGGCCAGAGCGCGAGAGTCGAGCCCAGTGCGTTGCACCATCAGAGCCTTGGTCCGCGCGTTCTGCAAATACCGTCTGTCCGCCTCTCCTGCTTGACACCAGAACCATTCCGGGTCCTGCTCAGCAGGCTGGAACGGATTGAGTACAACTACAGCACCAGCTTGGTCCTTGATGAAAGATCCAAACTCGTTTGATCGCAGAACTGGCACGATAGTGGTGAGCAACTCCTGGACGCATCCAGAGACGTTGCCGTCGAAATATGGCGCACCGTAATCACCCATCGGGTGACCTCCTCACATTGTAGGTACATGCCGCGAGACCGTCGCGACAGCGGATTCATAAAACGAATAGCGCAAATTATAGTATTATTACCTTATTTTGTCAAGAATAAGCGCGTTTTTAATGTCGTACTTTCCTATTTGAGTACGCCTTAACGCCGAAAGATACGCTCCAGTACCAAGCGAGGCGCCAATGTCTTCAGCGAGTGAGCGGATATAAGTGCCAGATGATACTTTGGTAGTGAAAGATAGCTTTGGGTAACGGTACTTCACATTTTCAATTGAATAAATTGTGATAGTTCTGGGCTTAATTTCAAAATCTTCACCTTTGCGAGCTCTATCATAGGCTCTTTGGCCATTGATTTTGAGAGCTGAATAGCGAGGCGGAGTTTGAGAAATCTTACCAACAAACTGCTGAAGAGTCTGATCGATTTGAGCTTTAGCGGGCTCTTTGTCAGATTTAGGCGTAATTTCGCCTTCACTATCAGCAGTGGTACTGGTGGCTCCGAGGGTTAATTCCGCTTCGTAAACTTTATCGAGCTTGAGAAAGCTGTCGGCTTGGCGGGTGTAGTCACGCCCAATCATAATAATAAGAAGGCCACTAGCCATCGGATCAAGCGTACCAGCATGCCCCACTCTTTTTACCCCGCTAGCACGTCGCACTTTGACGACTGCTCCAAAGCTGGAGATGCCGACCGGTTTGTCGATTAAAACTATCCCCTCACTAAAATTGTTCATATTTATGTATTATACCGAAACGGTTTTTTGGCCTGAGTCAAAAGTTTGTACACCAAAATTCAAATTTTGTTCAATTTGTGGTGTCTGGGTTTTTGGTGTCTGGTTTTCCACCAATTCGTCCGCTCCATGGTCCTGGTGATTTTCCGGCTTGGAAGTGTTCGTCTGGGACTGATTTAAGTTGTGCTTCTGAGGCTCGGTACTCTGGAGTTGAGGCTTTTTTTTTACATCTTGTGGAGCTGTTTGCTCGCGGCGACGTGAAGGACGATTTTGAGATCGATTATCCTGATGAGAGTAGTTTTGGCCGTTTTCATAGAGTACTTTAACAACTTCCTGCTGACGAGCACCAGCTGCTAAAAGCTGAGCAGCTACGGTCATGGCTTTTGGTGTGGTGTTTTGAGCAGTAAAACGATTAGTTGCAGCCATAATACCGGTAAGCAGAGCAGTTGCGATATCGGCATCAACAATATTTTGCTCGAGTGATTCCAGTACGGAAACAAGCATTTCTGAGGTAGAAGAAGCCAATTGATCGATCAGATTTACGCTCCCCCAACTATTATTAATGCGGTGATAATCGACGTTAATTACATGCAAGCCATCAAAAATCGTTGGGTTATCATCAATTAAACGGTCAATTTTAGTAAAGCTTGGTACGCCGACAGCAATAACGAGGTCAAATTGGTATGCGCCATAGCTGTATTGAGCATCGCGAGCTTCGAAGTTACCAGTGTGAGGAGTAACGATTATATTGAGCTTATCGTTTTCTCGAGTCCATTTAAGCTGATCAACTTCCACATTGCGAGTATCAAGTGTAATAACAAAATCACGTACGCCGGTTAAATTGCGAGCGATTGGCTTCACATCAAACAGACTAGCCCCTTTTGGTAGATTATCAGATATAATTGCTTGAACTTGCTTGCCTAATTTAGCCAACGTTAGCTGCAAAGCAACAATAGATGCCAATTGATCATTATTTGGCTCACGCGAAGTTACCAGCAAGATTTTGTTGGCTTGGCGAATAAGTTCAACTGATTGTTGTTTCGGAGTTAATTCCATACGTTTTGTTTAAAGTAATGACATATTGTATCAAGTATAAGCATATTTGTCAAGGTTTTTAATTCCTCTTATGATTGAATTACCAGATAAAAGATTCTATAATTTTTATGTTTTTACCCTCGATGAAGGGAAAAGTTCATGCCTACTCAGACTTTGACAACCAAACAGCAAATTGTGTCGTTTTGCGACCAGCTCGTCGCCTCCACTGACGGACATCGTTTTTCTGGCTATATCACCGAACTCTGCGTTGGAGAAAAACATAGAGTAGTTGTAGAGCGGCTAGAAAATGGCTCTTTTTTGATTCTTTTCCGATACACCATTTCAAGACATGGGATTTACTACTTGATTAACCATTCTTCAGGTAAAAACCCAAGAATTTTTCGAGGTGAATATCGTCATACATTGTTTCGGAGGAAGTTTATTCTGCGAGGATCTGGTTTTGTTAAACTACGACTTTCTCAAGGATTTTTTAACGAGAGATGTAACGAAAAACAACTTAGCTTCATCCAAACAATTCTGGAGCGCCTTTTGGCAAAAAAGCGCTATTACTAGACCATATCGCTTTGATCTGGTCTATTTCATTATGTCTTCAACTATTTAAGGTTGCCTTTTTAAGAATAAAATTATATTATTGGCACATTCTACCCTACCTGTAAGGGGGAAAGTTCATGTCTCACCAAGCTGGGCGAATTCACCGCATAATTTCGCAGAGCTGCGCTCATTTGATAGATGAAGAAGACGGATTTGGCAGAACCATGGGAATTAACCGTCATTTCCGAATCACTGTGGGCACGCCTCATGTCGACCAGCGAGTCGTTTCAGTGA
>CAZGCZ010000013.1:0-1862 GCA_964524615.1 uncultured Candidatus Saccharibacteria bacterium | reverse complement strand
CACCTTACGCGAGAGTTTTTAACCCTCGCCATTTTATGCTTATGCAGCAACACACGAACATTAGTGTTGAAATGTTGGTATGACGCCGCATAAGTTAGTTTTGTCAATTTACGCAGACCTATTTTAGGCTCATAACTAGCTTTTGTCAAGAAATAATTTGCAAATAAAAACACTCATGAAAATCATGAGTGTGATGCGGAGGGAGGCGCAAGCCGGGTCACTTGCACCCCACCCCGACTACGCGTTAATGGTGCGTTATCCCTGCAGCGAGAGCCCCGAAGGACACCCACACGCTGTGCGGGCTTTTCTCTCGCCTACTATCGCTAACGACGTCGTCAGTTTTTCCGACCTGCAGCGCGGAAAGCCTCACGCTCGTTCGTTGCCCGGAGCGACTTCTCCGATACTCAACCCTGGCTAGCATCGAAACGCGCCATGGGTATCGACGTGGGTACCGGAGCGCTGACTACAGCTGTGGCTTGGCTCGACAACACCAGCTCAAAAGGTCGATTTCACCACAAACTGTACGCGTACTAGTTCGACGAAGGTCTTTCGTAGTTCTGTGAACAGTCGGAGCACTTGGCAACGTGTTCCCACCAAGCTTCTGCTCCGTAATGTTCTTCCCAGAACGACGGAACATGAGTCTGTTTTTGCTTTGCGTTTGGCAATTTTCCTCCAGAAGTTAGGAAGAGGCCGACTCGTAGCATGGATCCAAGCTTGGCGAAGGAGACTGAGGCTTCCGTGCGTCCCCACATCCCAGGAGTTGCCCCAGCCCCCTCCGCGATCCTGTAAGAACTCCCGGTGCCCTGGCCTTTTTTTCGGAGAGAAACGGATTTGGTGTTTCCTCAGAGGACCTCACCGCCTCACGTAAACTTCCGAATGCCATTGGCCCTAGGCCAGGTGCCTCAGCACCTGTTGTGTGCCAGGGCACCGAGACTGGTTGTCATTTGAGTGACGATGGCTAAGCTGATACTCAGCTCAACTAGCGTCACTCAAAAATATTGGTTTAAAAAGAGCTAACTTATTTTAACTTTTTTACTGTTATTGTCAAGCAAAACAATAGACCCACCAATTAGTGGGTAATTGATGGGTCAATGGTGCGCTCGGCAGGATTCGAACCTGCGGCCTTCGGCTCCGCAAGCCGACGCTCTATCCAACTGAGCTACGAGCGCTCGTAAATGTATGAAAGTAGCGCTTATTCTACCCCATTTAGTGGCTTTGGTAAAGACTAAAAGCGCAGCGCCTTAAAGACTCGTTCTGCCACGCTAATGCGAGTTGATTCCTTAGGCAATTCTTGAGCCAAAGCCTGCTCAATCGGTCCCTGTTGCTCCTTGAGAGCTGGCAAGCTAACCAGAGGGGCAAACCGTTTGGTCGGCACCAGCTCAAACACCAGCTGGCCATAATCATCAGCCTCGAAATATCCGCCGAAGCTTGAAAATTCGTACTTCTTTTCACCTACATGAACACCGCGATTGGTAATGCTGTAATTGAGCATGCGTGGTTTGCGGCTAGCATAGACGGCTACGGCTACACCCATAACAGCAAACACGCCGATCGATATCCACTGATGAGTCAGGATGGCGGCTGCGATAAGCAGAGCAGAAAATAATACCAAACCAATATACCAACCAACAGGTTTATGAGTGTAGATAAATTCGGGAGCGTTCCAAGATAAAATCGCTTGCTCTGGCTCAGCTGGAGGTGTTTGTTCGGCAGTTTGTTCTTTGGTGATTGATTTCATCCACTCTATTATTGCCAATTTACCCTCAAAAGTCTATGTTTAACTCTTGGCGAACAGGTCTAGTGAGGGTATAATAACTGTCTGTTATACTGATGATACGGAGAGGTACCCAAGAGGCTGAAGG
>CAZGCZ010000012.1:0-15489 GCA_964524615.1 uncultured Candidatus Saccharibacteria bacterium | reverse complement strand
CAAAACCATTGATTTAAACCATGACTCAGTTGATGATATTGCCGCCACATTAACATCTCTCACTGCTACTACTGCTAATATTACCTTCAAGAACATTACTAAAACTACTGCTCCCACCCAAAACACTACACCAACCAATACCCCAACTCACACCAACACTAACTGGCTACTGTGGGTAGGAGACTTAGTGGTAGTAGGGGGAGTGGTGCTGATACTACTGACACGGAAGAGGGGTGAGGGGTAGTCTAAACTTATTGAATAATAAGCATAGTGCGACCAAGAGCTATGCCATTTTTACCCTGACACCTTACGATGAGTGGCACTTGATTATGTGGGATATTAGAATCAAGTTGCACTGTCCAGCTAACATTGCCTTGTGCATCAGTAGTATGCATTTCAGGTTTGGTTGGCTGTTTTGGTCGAGGGAAAGCTGGCGAGCTGGCAGAGCACTGAAGATCAGGCAATGTGCTGGCACTCAATGTGAAAGACGAACCCTTTTTAACTGCAGCAGTTGGCTGAGTGATTTTAACTTCGCTTCTTCCTTTTGGACTACCAGGAGTACCATTTTTTGACAAAGGTGAACCCTTAGCATTATTAGGGCTTTGCGCGCTACCGTGAGAACCTGGCCCTCGTGAATTATTAGAATGATTAGTGCTAGCATGTTTTAGTGATTTAGCGGGATGAGCCGCTACATAAGTACCAATTGAAACTGCAGCAATTACAGAAACAGCTGCCACTGCTAAAATCATTTTTGGACGGGGCCCGATAGAATGATGCTGAGCAGGGAATAAATGCTTTTGATGGGCTCGCATTTGTCGAGCCTGACGTTTGCTATGAAACCAGGTTTTTAGCTTCTTCAACACACCCTCGCTTTACCTATTTAGACTAAAGCATCCAAAACACTGAGTCAAGGTAAGAACTTGCGCTATAATGGCTACATGTCTTTAGACAAAAAATCACGAATTATTATTGTTCATGGCTGGAAAAGCTCGCCGAAGGTTGGCTGGATTGGCTGGCTGACTCGTCAGTTAAAAGAACAAGGCTACGACGTCGTTGCACCGGCCTTGCCAAATCCACGCCAGCCGGATTTAGCACAGTGGCAGAAGGTTTTATTACAAAAAGTTGGCAATAGCAAAAGCCTGATTTTGGTTGGCCATAGTCTTGGTACTTATACTTTGCTTGAGCTTGTGAATGTTTTGCCTCGTGATATTGTGATCGAAAAACTTATTCTCGTTGCCGGCTTTACCTTATCCAAAGAGAACACGTGGATGCCCGCGCATTATTTAACTGACAACGATCTTGCCTTTATAAAAAAACGAGTCAAAAAAGCCTATATGATTTATTCAAACAGCGACCATACGGTCAAACCTGCGCAAAGCAGAGCAGCTGCTAAAGCCATTGGCGCAAAAACTATTCAAATGCCGATGATGGGGCATTTTCTTAATATTTTTCATAAAAAGCTACCAGTTGTTCTTGAGCTTATTACAGACGACGCTTCGTGATACACTAGCATAAGATCAGGGTAGTTCATTGGCAAAAGGGGACGAAATGCGATTCGTTGAGGGTAGCCCAGTCAAGGTTGACATCAAGCACACGCTCGGCTCCAGTGGCTACATCAAGATGACCGGCACTGAGCTTGAAGCAACATTTGAGCTGGTGTGCTCGAATGTTGGATGTGGGCATCGCGAAGAGTTCACACTCACAACTGATATTGGAAGTTTGCATTCACAACGCGATCTTCACTTTTGTGTGGAGCAAATGATTGTGCAAAAGTTTAGGGGAAGGCGGGCACACCAAGAATGTCCAAGCTGTGGCGTGATCTCGGGCCTACCAGGGCCAGATGCCACATTGCTCGATGAGGCCATCACTGACGAAGCTTGGCCAAAATTGGTCCAGCCAAAAATGCTCTAACCCTGTCAAGACCTTTCTTAACTGAAGGGTCGTTTTTATTTTGTTCGGCCGACACGGTGTATAATAAGAGATTATGAATGAAGTGGAAGAGATAAAATCACGGCTTGATATTGCTGAAGTGATTGGCGGTTACATCCAACTTAAACCAGCTGGACGTAACTTTAAGGCGCTTAGCCCATTTAAGCAAGAACGAACGCCGAGCTTTATTGTTAGCCCAGAGAAAAACATTTGGCATGATTTCTCAACGGGTGAGGGCGGCGATGTCTTTAGTTTTGTAATGAAAATGGAAGGTGTTAGTTTTTCCGAAGCACTGGAAATGTTGGCTCGGAGAGCAGGAGTTGAGTTGACTCGCAGTCGCACACGAGGTCCATCAGCCGACACCCGACAAAAACTGTATGATGCGGTTGAAGCAGCGGTTAAGTACTACCACCTAAGTTTATCGAAGAACAAAACTGCACTTGAGTACCTCAAGAAAGAGCGTAATCTTACCCCGGCAACAATTAAGGCATTTCGGCTTGGGTACGCGCCTGACAATTGGGATTCCTTAACCAACTTTTTAGTTAAAAAGGGCTTTACGATGGAGCAGTTAAAGTCAGCTGGACTTAGTGCCCAAAAAACTGGTAAGTCGGGTGGTTATGACATCTTTCGAGGCCGAATTATGTTTCCAATTTATGATAGTCAAAGCCGGCCGATAGGATTTTCTGGACGAGTACTCAATGCTGATGCCGAATCGGCCAAGTATATTAATACCGCAAACACGCCAATTTATAATAAAAGCACAGCAATTTATGGGCTGGCTCAGGCTAAAGAAGCTATTCGCAATTCATCTGAAGCAATTTTGGTAGAAGGCAATATGGATGTGGTTATGTTGCATCAAGTTGGAACAAAAAATGTTGTGGCAGTAAGCGGCACGGCATTAACCTCTCAGCAACTCAAAAGTCTGTCGCATTTGGCTGACACGATTTTCATTACCTTTGACAGCGATGAGGCGGGGGAGCGGGCGACAAAAAAAGCAGTTGAGCTAGCAGCCGAAGTGGGGGCGAATGTTAAGGTGATCCGTTTGCCGGCTGGAAAAGATCCGGATGAATTAGTCAAAAACCAGCCAGAAGAATTTACCAAACTTAAATCAAAAGCCTTGAGTGGACTCGATTATCTTTTTGACTACGCTTTGCGTAATTTTTCTGCTTCTTCTGCGGCAGGTAAAAAACAAATTAGTAATTTCGTGCTACCTGCCATGAATCTTTTGCGCGATAGTATCGAGCAAGACCACTACGTGAAGCGATTGGCACAATCACTTGATGTGAGCGAGGATTCAGTTCGCCAAAAACTGCGAAACCAATCCAACTCCACTAATACGGGATTGGTAGCAGCAGATAATGAACAAGAGCCAGAAGTTTTGTTACCTACAAAAAACAAACAGCTCGAAGAAGCCCTACTCGAACTTACTTTAGCCTTTGCCGATACCCGTGAGGCCTTGGCTGATTTGGATCTTAGCGCAATAAGTACGGAAAATCGGGCAATTATAGAAAAGCTTGTCAAAAAGTTTGACATATCTCTTAACGAACTCAGCAAAGCCTTGCCCAAGCAAGAAAATCATGTTAAAATACTAGCATTACGGGGAGAAGAAGCTTACTCCGCTGTGAGTGAGCACGACCGCAGGCTCGAAGCCTATACCCAAGTGCATCAATTGCGTGAATTGCACATTAAGCAAGCTCGACTAAACTTAACGCGTGAGTTAGCCGAAGCAGAACGCAATGGTGATATCAAAAAACGCGATACATTATTAGCCAACATTCAAGCCACGTTAAACGAGGAATAACCATTATGCCGCGACGTAAATCGCAACCTCTTCCAGTTGAAGAAGAGAAAGCTGAATTATCACCAGAAGTTGAAAAACTTGTTCAAAAAGGACGAGAGCAAGGTTTTGTTACGCAACAAGAAATCATGTCAGTTTTGCCTGACACAGAAGAAAACGTCGAAGCCCTCGACGAGCTTTACTCAGTTTTAATGGGCCAAGGTATCGAAGTAACTGACCAAAAAGACAAACTTATTTGGCAAACTGAACCAGAGGAAGACATTGAAAACGCAGTCTCAGAAGAGTACCTCAAAGATGTAGCCGACGACTCTGTCCGATTATATTTACGAGAGATTGGAAAAATTCCACTTATTACCGCCGAAGATGAAGTCACCTTAGCAAAGCGCATTCAGAAGGGTGATAAAGCCGCCAAAGATGCCTTAGCAGAAGCCAATATGCGTTTGGTAGTTTCGATTGCCAAAAAATATATCGGTCGCGGACTCGATTTGCTTGACCTAATTCAGGAAGGTAATACCGGATTATTGCGAGCGGTTGAAAAATTCGACTATACAAAAGGCTTTAAATTTTCTACTTATGCTACTTGGTGGATTCGCCAAGCTATCACTCGAGCTATTGCTGACCAAGCCCGTGTTATTCGTATTCCGGTACACATGGTAGAAACAATTAATAAGCTGATCCGAACCCAGCGTCGTCTCACCCAAGAACTGGGCCGGGAGCCACTTCCTGAAGAATTAGCTGCCGAAATGGAGATGGATGTTGATAAAGTTAATCACATTCTCAAAATTAGCCAAGACACCACTAGTCTTGACGCTACTGTTGGAGAGGACGAAGATTCCAGCCTGGGAGATTTTATTGAAGACATTGAAGGTATTCGCCCAGAAGATGCCGCTACGCTAGAGCTGCTCAAAGAACATATCAATGAAACTCTTGAACTATTAACTCCGCGCGAACAAAAGATTTTGCGCATGCGTTTTGGCCTGGAAACTGGCCGAGCGCACACTCTAGAGGAAGTTGGCCAGGAATTTGGTGTAACTCGCGAACGTATCCGTCAAATTGAAGCTAAAGCGCTTACTAAACTACGTAAACATAAAGACTCGAAACGTCTCAAAGACTACTTAGGCTAAAAAATCTCTCATTACCATTCGATTGTTGATTGAGGTTATTTGTTGTGCCATACTACAAAACATAAGAGGTTTTCATAATTGTGGTAGCAACAATTGAGAGTGGTCCAGCACCTGCAGACTCAGACGAATCGCAAGGCAGTAATGTTTATCGTGAACTGGGGGATGATTTAGCTTCGGAAGGATCAGCAGAACCAAGAGTTTATCCCGAAGGCACGCCTGATTGGCTCAAAGTACATCCTGAGGAATCGAATGGCGATACTACTGAAAATCCAGAACCAAAACCGGACACTGATTTTAAGGGGGCTTACGACCCTAACCTCAATCCTAGTGGACGTGAATCGATGTCGATTGCAGAGCGTGATATTCAAAAACATATTGCTGAACTAAGAGCAGAGGGTAAGACAGGCGAGGCTCAAGATCTTGAGAACATTAGTGTTCATGTTGGCGAGCGGGCCGACGAAGCTCACGAAGCGCTTGAACCACTTGTCAAAGAAGTTGAAGATAAAGCAGCTCAAGCAGATAATCGTGTTCGACAATTTGAGCAGGGCAGTGATCAATCAGCGCCACTTGGTTATGGTAGAGCTGGTGAAGCCATTCAGGCTCGCAATCAAGAACGCGCAGCACAAGTTCAAGCTGAAACTGCAGCTCAAATCCAGGACGTTAAAGACAAAAACTATGATGCCGCGCTCAATGCAGGGGCTGAGTACGGAAAGACATTGCAAAAAAGTTACGAGATGACCAATGATACGGTCGCTCGACTTGTGAGTACAACGGTCGATAAGGTTCGAAATGGTGAGCCGGATGTTGTTATCCAGCCGCTTCGAACGGTGGATGCCGAAATGTCTAGTGACATTCGTACAGGACTTTTCAAACAGCTTAACGTTACCGGCGAACGAGCTATGCCGCGTGCGGTGCGGGAAGTTAAGTTGCCTAACAAATCAACTGTGCTCGAACGTTATTATGAAGCTGGTACTAGCCCAATTCCAGGACAGCGCGTTCGTATTGTGGAACGAATTGATCCTGGAACAGAAAAAGTTATTAGTTTAACTACGGTAATAAGTCCTGAGCCAACCACAGTAACGAAAAAGCGTTTTGGTTTTTTTGGTGCCAAACGTCAAGTTATTAATCCGGCCCTAACTCAGTTTGTTGACTCAAGAATTGCCGATAGAGATGTTAAGGATGGGCAAAGTGGTGAATATAATTTTGATTCTTCACCGCTAAAAAATTATTCTGATGTCTATGAAATGTCCTATAACCGCATGCGTATGGATGGTGTGAGCGAGGGAAGTGCCAAGGCACGGCGGGATTTATTGAAAAAACAACAACGCGGTTTTTGGTCTTTTTTCTTTACAGGTTAGTAAAAGACCCTATCTTTTCAGATAAGGTCATATATTTACGAAGCTCGTTGCAATCCGGGAGGTGTCTTCATCCGTCGATTTGGCCGTAGGTACCAGGGACCAAGACAGCACCCGTGTCTTGAGATCATTTCTTCTATAGTTCTGCCTTGTGCAAGCAATCGCTCGATCGCTTGAGGGAGAGTTGTCCCCTGCATGTACATCTGCACACTAATGGGGGCATTTTTGTCTGATCCGACAAAAAAGTAAAACTCATCGGGATGGTACGGCTCAATGGCGTAGATTCCGTACTTGAGATCCGGTAGCCCTTGCTCATGAGCTAGCTCGAGAGCTTGATCGTGAGAATCAGCTTCAACAAGTAGTACTTGGGTAAAACATTCGAACATGTCGTCTGTCACTAGTCCTACTGCGTATCGCATTTCTTCCTCCTTAGGAAAGTAGGTTATTGAGAGTGAGCGTTTCTGGGCGAATGATGATCGTGACAAGCAGCAGCGCAACGCAGATAATGGCAGTACGCAGTACCGACCTGTCCGGTGGATCTTCATATTTCAGCCAGTAAATCACGAAAATCACATACGCAGCGATTGCCACCACAGCGATTAGAAAAACTTTTAACATGGCATTCCTTTGGCTTTGTTGTCAGTGTGCGAACTGCGCAATCATACACCTTGTATTTTATTTTTTCAATATATCTGTCAGGGGAGTCTTTTTTTAGTATAATCAAGTCATATGGCAAAGCGCGAAACATTGGTGTTATTTGATGGGCATGCTCTTTTGCATCGCGGTTTTCATGCTATTCCGTATCTTTCGACTAAGGGCGGAACACCAACAAACGGAGTTTATGGTTTTACTACGATGATGCTCAAGGCATTGGCTGAGCTCAAGCCAAATTATGTGGCAGTGGGTTGGGATATGCCTGGCCCGACTTTTCGGCACAAAATTTATGATGCTTACAAAGGCACAAGAGCAAAGATGGATGAGAACCTAGTGCCGCAAATCGATATTACAAAAGATCTCATCAATGCATTTAATATTCCACTGGTTGAGATGCCAGGTTTTGAAGCTGATGATGTGATCGGTGCTCTGGCCAAGCGTTATTCTGACAAGCTGGATGTGATAATTGTGACTGGAGATATGGACGAACTTCAGCTCGTTGACGATCATATTTGTGTTTATACCTTACGACGCGGGTTTACCGATACGGTTTTGTATGATCAAAAAGCTGTCGAAGAAAAATACGGAGTTACTCCTGAAGAGTTTATAGTTTTCAAGGCACTTAAGGGCGACTCAAGTGATAATATCCCTGGTGTTGCTGGTATTGGTGATAAAACTGCCACGGAATTGGTTGCTAAATATAAAACCCTTGATGCTATTTACAAAAACTTAGACGAGATTCGCCCGGCAGTAGCAGCCAAGCTCGAAAAAGGCAAACAAGATGCAGAATTAAGCCTTGAACTTTCAGCCATTCGCACCGATATCAAGCCAAAGTTTGATATTAAAGATGCTCAGATTCACGACTACGATCGTCAAAAAGTACGCGATCTTTTAACCAAGCTTGAGTTTAAAAGTTTGTTAACGAAACTTCCTGGCCATGAAACGATTAGCGATATTTCTGATGGAAAGGCGGCTCAGTCAAATAAAAAACCAGCTCATCTGCGCAATGTTGACTACACGCTAGTAAATGATGAAAAAAAATTACAAGCTTTAGCCACAGCTCTTAAAAAGCAAAAAGCCTTTGCCTTTGATACTGAAACTGACGGGCTGGATATCATTACAGCCAACTTAGTCGGTATGAGTTTTTCTTTCAAAGGTAAGACAGCCTACTATGTACCAGTAGGCCATGACGCGGGGACTCAATTACCACTTGAACAAGTGCTTACAACTCTTAAACCGATTTTAGAAAATTCATCAATAGGTAAAGTTGGCCATAATATTAAATTTGATTATGAAATTTTGGCCCGATATGATGTTCGGCTAGGGCCTATTACGTTTGACACCATGGTCGCCGCTTTTCTTCTAAACCCGCAAGTTCGGGCGCTAACATTGTCGGAACTGGCTTTTAATGAACTTGGAGTCGAAATGATTGAAATTTCCGAACTCATAGGGCCGAAAGGAAAGAATCAAAAGACATTTAATGAAGCGCCAATTGAAGAAGCACTTATGTATGCAGGTGAGGATGCAGACATAGCTTGGCAATTATTCGAACAGCTTAATAAACAATTAGCAAAATTTCCCAAATTAGCCCAGTTAGCCAAAGAAATTGAGTGGCCGCTCATAGAGGTGTTGGCTAATATGGAGATCGCTGGTGTCAAACTCGATACAGATTTTCTTAAGAAATTTTCTAAAGAAATTGATGCTAAACTCAATAAGCTAGAGCATGATATTTGGAAAATCGCCGGTGGCAAATTTAATATTAACTCCACTGCACAACTCAAAGAGATATTATTTGAAAAACTCAAAATCGACACCAACGGGCTTAAGAAAATTAAAACAGGTATTTCTACGGCTGCCTCAGAACTCGAAAAATTACGAGGATCTCATCCAATTATTGATTTACTATTTGAATATCGCGAGGTTGCTAAGCTCAAAAATACGTATGTTGATACTTTACCAAAACTAGTCAATCCTAAAACTGGTCGCGTGCACACAAGTTATAGCCAAACAATTGCTCAAACTGGACGCTTATCGAGTAATAATCCAAATTTGCAGAATATTCCGGTCCGCACGCCGCTCGGAGCCGAAGTTCGGAATGCTTTTGTGGCAGATCGCGGCAAAGTATTAATCAGCGCTGACTATTCTCAGATCGAGCTTCGTATTGCAGCAGCACTTTCTGGTGATAAGGGTATGATCCAAGCTTTTAAAGATGGCAAAGATATTCATGTAGTCACTGCTGCTCAACTTTATGGTATCGCTGAAAAAGATGTTACTAAAGAACAGCGTTATGCTGCTAAGACGGTGAATTTTGGGATTCTGTATGGCATGAGTCCGCATGGTCTGTCGGTAGCAACTGGTATGGATTTTAAAGAAGCCAAAGATTTTATTGACCGCTATTTTGAAATTCGCAAAACATTGGCCCAATATATTGAGAAACTCAAGGCTCTGGCGCACAAACAGTTGTATACAGAAAGTTTATTCGGCCGCCGTCGTCCTTGTGCGGAAGTTAAGTCTAGTAATTTTGTGATCCGTTCGGCTGCTGAACGCCAAGCAATTAATATGCCCATGCAGGGCACACAGGCTGATTTGGTGAAAATGGCAATGATTAAGCTCGCCGCGCAGTTGCCGGATGGTGCTCAAATACTGCTACAAATTCATGACGAATTAATCGTTGAAGCAGATCACGAAATAGCCACAAAAGTTGCTAAACTTATGAAAGAAACAATGGAAAATATTCATAAATTTAATGTGCCGATTGAAGTGGATACAGCGATCGGCAAAAGTTGGGGTGATTTATAGTTATTTTTACCAGGCTTCGAGTATAAATTTTGAGTCTACGACATTACCTAGAATTGATTCGATAATCCCTAAAGCAATCGGCTGTTCCGGAGCGAAATGATCAGCAACTCCAACCAAATCATCCGTCACAAAAACATTCATATCCTCAGCATTAGCTGAAAAGGCTGTGGCGAGTACACAGCGCGATGTATAACCGCCAATGAGCACAATAGTAGTAATCCCAAGATTTTTTAGGTGTTCGGCTAAATCAGTGTCTGCAAAGGCACTGAAATAATATTTTATAATAATTTTTTCATCTGGCTGAGGCGTAACATCACCATAAAATTCGAATGACGGCTCACCTTGCTTAATAATCGCATGAGTCTGTTCTCTTTTCATTTTATTAGCAAGCCCGGGACGTGATTGTTCAATATTTTCTATCATTTGTGTCCAAATAATCGGAATATGTAATTGCCGTGCCTCCAAAATGAACTGATCAATTTTAGGTACAAGCGGTAACAAGTTTTTGGTTTTGCCAAACAAAACACTTTGCGAATCTTTTGGATCGAAATAGCCCGCTTGTTTATCAATCACTATTACAGCAGTTTGGTTAGGTCTAAGAAGAGGATAGAGTTTTTTTGCCAGTTCCGGACTTAGGTTCATGCAACTTCAACGATGGTTATCTCTCGTCCTGTCATATCTGGGTATGGATGAGGGTAGTTAGCTACACGAATTTTGCCAGGTCCCGGTGGAGTAAAGCGGCCTGATTTGATGACAACATCAGGGTAATAGGGCAAAAGATCAAGGCTCAAGAATAGATGATGGAGTGGTTCCCATATTTGAGTGGCTTCTTGCCAGCGCAAATTATTAAATGTTTGCAGTACCAAGATTAAAACGAGCAAGGGTGTTACGAGCGCGCTAGATAATAGTGCAGTAAACACAGTTCCTTCATTGATACGCAAAATAAGAACACAGACAAAAGTAAATAATGCAAAAATACTAAACCATTCATATTGGGATATTTTCTTTTTGGTTATAACTTCAACTTGTTGTCTGGCTTCGGCAGTTTCACCTAGAGTATCCATAATTTTATGATAAATTATAGATTGCTTTTCAGTTTTTGGTTCCAAGTCTGCCAAAAAATCGTAGAGTTTATAAAACGACGGAGCCGAGTACTGGAAGTCTGCCAAACGATAGTCGAGCTCATCCATCATGTGCTTATCAATCAGTTCGCGGAACTTATCGACAATTGTCTTGTCATATTGCTGAACTAGCTTGTATAACAATAAAAAATTTGCATCATGGGTTTTTAATAATTCATTAACCTTGTTGAGCTTATCCAAGTTATTAATGATTGTGAAACCAATAAAGATACCAAAAATGAAGGCCGCTACCGTAATAAGAGTAAAATCATAATCGGTAAAACCGTGTCCTTTTGTTATGAGCGCTAAAAGAAAAAAGGCTACAAAGAAGACGACAGTAATTGGGAAAATATATTTGGGCTCAAAACGGATTGGACGGGAACTCGCAGGTTTCATATTAACTCAATCATACAATGGTAAATACTAAAATCAAAATAATTAGCAACAAAAGAAAACCCCACCTAGTTGCCCAGGTGGGGGCGAGAGCCAGAGCTCTCAGGGGTGATTGTGGATGTGGATGTGGATGCCCTGTGTTGGGTCTTCCTCTTCGTCTTCTCCGCGGTGTCGCCACCGGCGGATGAGGATTGTTGCCAACACGATCGCGGCGATCACGCCGGCAGTGATGAAGTACACCGCGTAGGTGTACAAGATCACTGCGACGATCACTGCGACGATCATGAGGAGGATGACCCCGACCAGCGCGTCGAACCCACGCTCGTTGATGGACTTCTTCTTGTCAGCCATTGGCGGGATCCTTTCGGATGATCTCGTGGCCGTCTTTGGTCAGCAGGATGAGTTGTACTGCCCCTCGGATGAGATACGGAATCTGGATGCAAGCGATGACGATGCCAACGCCGCACAGGATCTCTATCCAGAGGTCTTCGGGATTTGATCCTGAGAAAGCATCTTTCTGTATGCAGGCGATGACGATCATAATCGTCAGCAGGCTAAAGCCAATTAGGCTAAAGCTGAAACGAGTAGCGACAGCTCTCCAGTCCTTGTCCAGCTCGATGAGCTGAACCATTTTTTCCTGGTCAGTGTTCATGCCGGCCTCCTTCAGTCGTAGTTGTGACGTGCGAGGGCTGCAAAGAGGCAAGCCCATAGGCACGCGACGATGAGAATCCCGACTGGAATCAAGACTTTCACGACGATCTCCTCTGCAGTTTGTGAGTGAGCACGCTTGCGATCGCCATGACGGCAGCCGCAGTGGTGCCGTAGCGAACGACGAGGGAAGGGTCGCAGTGTTGCAACCACCCCTGAAACAGTGCTCCTATACGGTACATCGAACCACCTTGTGAAGTGCGCCCCAGGGCATTCCTGGAGGATAAGCTATTTTAACATAAGTAGTATGATTAGTCAAGTAAATAAGCAAACTGTATAATAGACATATGCCAGAATTACCTGAAGTGGAAACTATTCGAGTTGGTCTCACGCAATTCTTACCTGGAAAGGTCATTAAGAATGTAGAGGTTGAATCAGCAAAAAGTTTTCCAAATGACCCGGTTTTGACCAAGAAATTTCTTATTGGTAGCACAATCAATGCGATTGATCGTCGCGCCAAGGTCTTAATTATTAACTTTACCAATGATTACTGTTTGATTATCCACCTTAAGATGACTGGGCAGTTGGTCTATGTAGGTAAAGAGCGATGGGGCGGAGGGCATCCGACTGATAGTTTGGTTGGTAAATTGCCCGATCGATCGACTCGAGTGACTTTTACTTTTAGCGATGGAACGCACTTATATTTTAACGACCAACGTAAATTTGGTTGGGTAAAATTGATACCAAAGTTGGAACTAAGCGAAATTGATTTTTTTAAGAAAGTCGGACCAGAACCACTCGGGCAAGATTTTACTTTCGAATATTTTAAATCTGCTCTTTTGCGCCGCAAAAAAACAACTATCAAAGCAGCCATTCTTGATCAAACCATTGTTGCTGGAGTCGGTAATATTTATGCTGACGAATCGTTATTTGCCGCCCGTATTCATCCTGCAACGCGCGTTGAAGATGTTAGTACGGCAAAGCTCAAGAGTTTGTGGCAAGAAATTCCTAAGGTTTTACAGCTCTCGATTGATCATGGCGGCAGCTCAGACAAAAACTATGTTGATGCCGAGGGCAATAAAGGCAGTTATTTGAAATTTGCCAAAGTTTTTCGGCGCGAAGGACAAGCCTGCCCAGAATGTGGGGGAGTCATTGAGAAAATTCGCGTAGCAGGTCGTGGTACGCATTATTGCCCGGCTTGCCAAAAATTACCAAAGAAAAAAGCCTCTACTCGGTAAAGTAAAGACTAGTCGGTTGCGAGCAAGATTGGCTCGTAGCGGCGACGAAATTCTGAATCTGTCATACTGCTGACTTTGCCGTTAGTGCGGCGTACTGCCCACCAGTTAGCATCGAGTGTTACACAATTGTAATAGCCGAGACTAGGTCGTGAATGGAACTCAATGCGGTAACTAACTGGTGTTTGGCGGAGGCTGAAGTAGTGTCTGCCAAACCAATGTTCAAGTTCAGCTTGATTATCACGAGTCCATTGGATGGCTTCAATTTCTTCGGATCGTGCGCGAAAACGATGACTCATG
Source organism: uncultured Candidatus Saccharibacteria bacterium (assembly GCA_964524615.1). GTDB lineage: Bacteria > Patescibacteriota > Saccharimonadia > CAILAD01 > JBBSBN01 > CAZGCZ01. The sequence goes on along the minus strand of CAZGCZ010000012.1, from coordinate 2,133 downwards.
GTGTTGGCTCATTGATCAGACTGTATCGCTGTTCTATTTGAGTTGCTGTGAGGATGATAATCTGCCCATCTCTGTAGCACACAATCCAGTCTTCGAGAGCAACCTTTTTGTATCCTGTAGCTCTACCAAATTCGTAGGTAGGCAAGGAAATAGTTTGCTCAGGCTGGTAAGGACGCCGTGGACAGCGTTGCTTTTTGCTCTCGAGCCAAACTTTGAGCTCGTCAAAATTCTGACCAGTCCATTGCATGGCTTCAACAACGATTGGTCGGGCACGAAATTGCTGCGCCACCGTGGTTCCCTCAATTTTGTCACTGTCTGTCGATATGCTCATCGAGGCTCCTACTCGTGCGAAACGATGTGCTGAAATTATAGGCGGATTTTGGTAGCTTTTCAAGATGCGCTACACTTAAAACATGGTTTTCTTCTTCTATGGTGATAATAGTTACGAAATTGCTCAGGCAGTTAGCAAAATTAAAAATCGCTATCAAGAGCAAACAGGCGGACTGCTTGATGTAGAAGTTTGTGATATGAGTGAGTTGCCACTGGGCGAACTGCTTGATGCGCTGGGGACTCAGCCAATGTTTGCTGGCTCAAGGCTAATGATAATACGTAATTTGGGCACAAATACAACGGCTAATCAAAAAATTGCCGATATATTGCAACTGATACCAAAAAGCACAGTGGCGATACTTATTGACCAAGAGGTAGATCGTCGTAGCACTTATTTCCGGACACTTTCAAAGCTTAACAATAGCAAAGAATTCGTGCCTCTTGACCAAGCAAAAATGCGCAATTGGATTAAACGAGAAGTGGAGCGTTTTGGTGGGACGATTGATTCGCTTGCTATTCAGAAATTATACGAAAGAGTAGCTCATGAATATCGACCCCGTGATAGGGCAGCGATGCGGGCTGCCGGAGCTGATCAGTGGCAACTTACAGAAGAAATCAAAAAACTTATTGGCTTTAACTCAAATATTACGACTGAGACAATTGAGGAGCTTGTGGTACCTAATATTGAGCAAACTATCTTTGAGTTGGTTGACGCTGTGACGCGCGGCCATAGTAGGGAAGCACTCAAAATTTACCAAAATATTTCAGAACGCGGGGTGAGTGATCAACAAATTCTGGCTATGCTTAATTGGCAATATCGCGGAATCGTATTGGCCAAAGATAATGTTGGCTCAAACGATTATATATCTGTTTTCGGCCTCAACCCCTACACAGCAAATAAAGCGGCGACGCTTGGTAATGCAATGAATTTTGAGCAACTACAACAGGCTTACCGACTGATGGTGGGAGCTGATCTCAGTATCAAAAGCGGTGAAAAGCCAAGCGAGTTGGCTATCGAACAACTGCTTTATGAGCTAGCTCAAGTATCAGTTTAGTTTAATATTAAGATTTTTTTGGAGTTGCAGGTTTAGTAGCAGCTTTTTCGGTTCCAAAAGCTTGTTTGGAAGCAGCATTATAATTGCGGGTTAGTTGAGCTTTGCGACGTGCTGCAGTATTTTTATGTAAAACTCCGCGTTTGGCGGCTTTATCAATTTCTGAAATTGCAGCAATCAGAGCCTCACGGCTTTTAGCTTGATCCTTTGCATCAAAAGATATCATTGCGGCCTTGGTTTTTTTACGCACCACGGTTTTAGTTGCATTATTACGCGCGCGGCGTACTTCTGCGATTTGAGCTCGTTTGATGGCTGATTTGATAATTGGCATGAAGAATCTTTCTAAAATATAACTTTGTTAGTCTAACCTAAAAAACACTATTTGTAAAGAGAAAAGACCAAGTATCTACTTGGTCTAGGCGTGTCGCTTTTTTAGCGACGACGCTTATCCTCACGAGCATGTTTTTCAATGTGAGCTGCTCTCAGTTCATTTCGGACAATTTCGTGTGATTCAGTGCTCAGCACAAGAAATTTCTTGGTTAGCTTGAGCCGGGCCTTAAAAGGCTTTCGATAAATGAGAGAACAGCGGTGCCGGATGAGGCTGATGCGGTACCTTGCAACAAGAATTTCAGGTAGATATTGAACATTTAATTCATCGTCAACCCAATAACAATCTCCTTGCAATTGGTATGCCGGCCGAACCCGTACTAAGAAACCAGTCTCTGACATCCGCCTCACTGAAACGACTCGC
>CAZGCZ010000011.1:0-1577 GCA_964524615.1 uncultured Candidatus Saccharibacteria bacterium | reverse complement strand
TTAAGCTGTACCTTTCCTTTTGCCAATTGTAGCACAACCGTATCAGCCGGAGTTATTTGACTGGGGCTCGTGATAATTTGATTATTAACAGATGCAATACTATAGCCTCGTGCTAGCACCGCTTTTGGATTAAGAGATTTTAGAAGTTCACCAGCTCGTTTTAAATTCTGGCTATTTTTATCAAGCAAGTTTGTAATATGGTTTGTCATTTCTTTTTGAATTTGCGCAACCGCTTGTTGAGATTTACTTAACTGAGATTGAAAACTATAAAAAAAGTGGGCTATTTTCTGCTCTTCAATATTTAGTAATTCATTAGTGCGAGATTGAAGGCGTTCAGTTAAATGGCCAATATGTTGCTGTAATTGATTAACATCTGGAACAACAAGTCGTGCCGCATCAGTTGGTGTCGCCCCTCGGAGATCGGCTGCCAATTCAGCGAGGGTCACATCATCTTCATGTCCTATTGCTGCTAAAACCGGGATTTTTGATCCGTAAATAGCCCGTACTACGTCCTCATGATTAAAGGCCTGAAGATCTTCGGCACTACCCCCTCCACGAATTAAAACTAGGACATCATAGCCTTTGCGTTGATTAGCTTTCTGTATAACACTTGTGATCTGCTGAGGCGCGCTAAGTCCCTGCACTTGCACCTGATAGTGGTCAATTTCAAGGTAGGGCCATCGAGCTGTAACAATCTTTAAAAAATCATTGTAAGCCGCTGCTTGGGCTGACGTCACCAGCGCTATGCGTGCTGGGAATTGTGGCAAAATGCGTTTGCGCACAATATCAAACAATCCTTCCGCCTCAAATTTTTGCTTCAAAAGCTCAAAGGCTTTTTTGACTGCACCTTCACCAGCCAGTTCAATGGCAGTAACCGTTAAGCTAAACTTACCCCATTTAGTAATGTTTGGACTCGCTACAACTCGAATCAACATACCATCTTCTAGCGCAACTTTTAGTTGATAAATTGGCAAGAAGCAGCTAACTGTAGATTGTTCATCTTTCAGATCGAAAAAGACCCATTTGTTTTGATTAATCTTAAAACTGCTGACTTCCCCTTCAACCACCACCTGAGGGATTGCAAAATCAAGAGTCTGATTAACGAGGTCTAAAAAGACCGACACTGATAAGACTTCATTTTCCATTAACGTGCCTCTGGCGATAAATAATAAGTCCAACTGGTATGAAGAGCCACATTGCAATCACTCGATAAATAATAACAGCTGCAAAACTCAAGCTAAGTGGCTCGCCTAGCGCCACAAATGTTGCAGTCATAACTGCCTCATAGACGCCAACCCCGCCAGAAAAGATTGCAGCGAAGGAAGAAACCATGGCCAAACTATAACCAGCAATAACAATCCCCGGGTTTATAACTTGGCCAAGTGACAAAAAGACTATATAAATAGAAATAATTTCTGCCGCGACTCCCAAAAAACAATACCAGATTGGCCAGCCTAGTTGCGACCGGCTTTTTAGCATTAAGCGAAAACTATCATAAAATTCCTGTAAAAATCGATCGACGGTTGGGTGTGCAATTGGCTTCTTTTTTAATTTTTTTAATATCCAGTTTATCGGTG
>CAZGCZ010000010.1:0-5867 GCA_964524615.1 uncultured Candidatus Saccharibacteria bacterium | reverse complement strand
AATTTTTGTAGTGCTCAGCAATTGCCGCCACATAATTATTGACGGCGTTCTTAACGCTAGTGGCATCATTTTTATTCAACCAACTCGGATAAAAACATTCGGGGTAGCGCAAAGTTCTTTGCCCAATTGCCAAAGTAACATCGGTATTATGCTTAGCAGCTTGATCAACCATCCAGTCGAGATCAGTGAAATCATATTGGCCTGGTTTTGGCTCAATCCGGTTCCAATAGGCCACCACCCTTAAGTGCCGAAAGTGCAAATCGTCCATCAGCCCCAGGTAGTTGGCTTGCCAATCACTCCCAAACCGCTCGGCCTGCTCGATGGAAAAGGTGGCACCAAGCCGTTCGGGCTTGCGGGCCTGCTGATGTTCAAATCGAATCATGGCATACCAAGAAATTAGTATAAGCAAGCTCAAAAACGTGGTTAGTATTATCAACCACGCTTTTTTGCGAGAAAACGGACGTTTACTCTGTTTCATTGTGTTATTGTAACAGTTTCTTAGGCGGCAGGGGCAGGAGTAGGTGTGCTAGGTTGTGCAGGGGTTTTGCCTTCCGGCCCAGCTGGTCCGAGATATTTGGCATTACCAAAAGCTAGCATTGGGTAGCCTATCAAGCTAAATATAATGAGCCCAAAGACGGCAAAGGCTGTACTCTTGCCAAACGACTTGGCAAGATCAAGTGACACAATAATAAGCACAACGATATTCACCAGCGGAATTAGCAGTAGGATCACCCACCACAGTGGCCGGCCAATAATTTCTAAAAGCACGATGTAGTTATAAATTGGGATAATAGCTTCCCAGCCGCGTTTGCCGGCTTTTTGATAAATTTTCCAATTAGAAATAATCATAATTGCTAGTATGATAAACAGAAAAATAAAGTAACCGATCAGAAAAGCCGCAACTGCTCCGTTACTTGTTGTGGTAGTTGATGTTGAATAAAGACCGCTTGAATAGTCCACGGGAACTCCTAGTTATATGGCAATCTTAACATAATAACTATGAAAAAAGAAAAACCTGATCTTAAGTGGTTGCTTAAAATCAGGTAAGGACAGCGATCATTCGATCACCGAAGTGGTTAGTTTGATGCTGCACAGACCAGGGCAGACCAGCGCTATTATCGAAGCGATAGCGCAGCAAGTACTTCATTTGCTTAATGGCTTGTTTGAAGTCTTTGGTACTTCTAGAACCACTTGAGTGGATGGCTTGTTCTGCAAGGGACAGCCAATCACCAAGTTCATTAGCCAAGGCTTGGTAGCAATGGGCAAACCCAAAACCGCTCAGGCTTTCTCGCAACAATTCAAAGGTTGCGCTATCAGCACTACTCGGCGTATCACGAATTCTGGAAAGTGCCAGATTAAAGGCAGCTAGTCCTAGTTCCGCCTCAAAGGCCATCATGATGTTGGTGCGAGTATGCACACTATCGATTGGCTCAACACGCAACAGCCACTGCGTATAAGCACTTACAAAGACAAATGGCTTGGCATTAAGCTGAGGCAAATGGCGGTTTAGCTGTTGGATAGCAATTCGGCCAGATCCATACAGCAAAATGTTGGTTAGTCGCTCGACGAGGTTGCAGTCGTAGGTAAAAGCATCAAGTCCGACTTGAATCCTATCTTCCAATGAATTGGCAGAAACCAAATCAAAAGTTAATTGCTCAACCAATTGGCGATGAATGCCAATCAATCGAGCTGCCGTGGCAGAAGGATTTTGTCTACCATCTTGTGTGCGGACATCTCGTGTTCGCGGCAAGCGCTCTCGTACCTCGCGACGGTGCAAGGTTTGAGCTCTTGAAAGTGAAGCCGACCAAGCAGCTATTGCGGCGTTGGTGGTAGCAAGCCAGTTCAAGTCGTTGCGACGTTCTGGCCAGTGTTCCACAATGTCACGATGAAATTCAGTGACAAAATCCTGCATATTCTCAAGTTGCTGTGTGCGACGTTCCACACTTGCAACCATGCTGGGGGCACCACGCAAAAAAGCGTCAATAGTCGAAACAGAGTAGTGCATGCGCGACTGTTCTTCAGTCCGGACGATATAAATGACCTCACCGAGATATTTGATATCGTCTGGGTGGTAAACGCCGCAGATCACTTGATAGCGGCCACGATTACGAATGTGAGCGATGGAGTTAGCCCACACCCGCTCACCCGCAAAATGCACGCCTTGAAGCTTGCGCGATGGGGTATAGTTAGTATGGTTGGCAACTAACTCTGGCATGGCCCATTCCTTCTGTTAAGGTTCGAGAGCATTGTATTCTAGCACGACTTCAGATTGACTGCAAGGGTAGTGACGGGTATAATTTTCCAATGCAGCTAGCACGATATTCCGGAGTAGCTCAGCGGTAGAGCAGGTGCCTGTTAAGCACTTGGTCGCCGGTTCGAATCCGGCCTCCGGAGCCATAGAACTTATACTTAAGACCTACAAGGGTCTTTTTTGGTATAATCACGCCATGAGTGAAATACCACATCCCAACGAAGAAAACTCAGAAGAATTTGAACATCATCAACAAACATGGGAGCAAGAGCTATCCGAGACTCCTACCTATGAAAAACAGGACGAAAGCCAAGTCCAGCCACGAGCTCTAGGATGGATGGATGCCTTCATCAATTCATTGCAGGCCGAAGAAGAAGCCAGAAAATGGCGACTTGTTATGCAAAAGCCACGAAGAAAAGAGCGAGAAGAATTACACGCTGAAATTGACCGAATTGTAGAAGCAAAAGGACAAGCCCAGCTCATACGGGCTGAAGTAGAACACGGTAGTTATCAAGGCCTTATTAGTCTTCTCAATGAGGACCTAGCAAAAACCCAAAAAACCAAGGATGCCCTCGAACAAACAGATACGGCTATCGATAATACTCCGCTAGACGAAATGGAGCGAGATGCGATGGAGTTACGGGATCTACTCATTGGCTTAGTTGGAGAGCAAGAGTAGTTCTAACATCCGTCACCACCCGGAGCCAAAGTACTTATACTTAATACCTGAGAAGGCCTTCTATGATATGATTGTAAAAGATTACTTATTATACTAAGATAGTTTGAAAGTACTCGAATAGTCAGGAGGGCATAGTGAACGAAACAGAAGGAAGTAGTGGGGCTGAAGCTCCTAAAGCGTCTGAAGAACGGCCTGATTCGTCAAGATACCCTGAGTCAGAAGTGTCACTTTATGAATTACGTGCAGCAAGGGCAGAACAAGCTCTCGCAGAAATTTCAGATATTGAAGCTAGTCTTAGAGCCAGAATGACAGGGAGAAATCGTCGTGGTGAACCCTTTGATCGGGAGCTTGATGAAAATGTTACCGCTTTTGCTCGAGTTAAAAAGGCCTTAGAAACACAAATTGTTCCTCAAACACGAGAGAATGCCGATAAAATGCGACAAGCACACGATGCTGATTTATATAGAATAAACCAAACATCAGACGGAACTTCTTCTAGTCCAGCTCCAAATGAAGACTCATCTCAATAACAACAATCTATATTTATTTAACCCACCCTTGTTAGAGTGGGTTTTTTAAATTGGTTCTAACATCCGTCACCAGCCGGAGCCATAACACTTATGCTTGCAATCATATCTGTTTAATATCATAATATTGCCGTTCTGTTTCCTGTATAGGAGAAGAAGCAGCTTGAGCTATCATGCATGGGATTTGTCCTTGGTGATTGCAACTGTGGTTTTGGCCGTGTTCATGTTGTTCGGTCATCTCCCAGTGCTATTCCACCCAAAGGATGTCACGCCCCGACGTGTAAAGATGTTACTTGTGTTGGCGTTTGTCACATCCGCTGTCAGTTTCATCTCTTTTCTGTTGGAGTACATCCATTCGGGCTGGGACAATGGCTACGCCTACCCAATTGCGATCGGATTGATCGGACTTGTCTTCATCTATGTTGATGTTGTGGTACTTATTCCCAACAGTAATCGCAGAACATAATTACTAAGCTACCCGCCGTAGCTACAGTCGTAGCCCTCAGACCATTGAGGGCTTTTCTAACATCTACCGCCAGCCGGAGCCAAAGTACTTTTGCTATACTACTTATGTGAAAACTCATAATTTATATCAACTAAAAAAGAAAAGCTCACCAAACTCAGGTCTTAAGCAACTAGTTCTGATTGTCGCAATTATTGAGCCACTTATGACTATCCCCCAAATCTACAAAATTTGGTCGGCTCACACTGCCGAAGGGGTTTCATTACTATCATGGTCATTTTATGTTATCGCTGCATCGATTTGGTTACTTTATGGCTTAAGGGCCAAAGATAGAGCAATAATCGTATCAAGTGCCCTTTGGGTTTTAACTGAAGGGGCGGTTGTATTGGGTGTTTTACTTTATCATTAAGGTTCTAACATCCATCACCACTCGGAGCCAAAATATAAGTATAATGACAAGAAACTAATGAGGTCTCTTTTTGGTATACTCAAATCATGGAAAGAGAAATACCAAACGGAGATAACAAAGAGCATAGTCCAGATACTTCAAAACCAGAGAATGATAGTCCCTCAGAATCTGTAATTGACCCAAGTGAAGTGGATGACCTATATGACGAAGCTGATAGGTACTTCTTTGCAAAACGAAGTCAAAGGAAAGTTGAGCCAGCTATTGCTGTCGGCATGTTAACAGAAACTATAGATACGCCATCCAATAATGGTAAATATGTAAGGCTTATTCGAGAAAGACCTGCCTACATTGATGACCCCACGAGTATTGCTGATGAGGCTCCGCTCGCTCAAGTTGATGTTGAAGGAAAAAGCAAATATCATACACCTTTTGACGTACAAATAATCGATTCAGATTCTGGTGATGTAATGCAAAGATTTTCAATAGCTAGAAGTGGCCCTAGTGGCAAAGGAAACGAAATAGACGGATGGGCTTTCGATTATGATAACGACACCGACTCAAGGATAAACATGACAAAGGATGAATTTGCCGGAATCATGAGCTACTTGAAGTAGCTGATTTTCTAACATCCATCACCACCCGGACCCCAAAGTACTTATGCTATAATCACGACATGGGAAAACGACTTCGCCCAAAAGGATTTTCAGCGATTGAGATAATATTGGTTGTGGTATTTATTCTATTGTTAGCAGCGGTTGGGTGGTATGTATTTGCGAAACGTACCAATAAATCACAATCAAGCACACAAACAACGGCTCAAAGTTCAAATCCTGTACTTAATGTTCCAGAATTAGGTATTCAGATCCCCCTCACTGACACAATTAAAGATCTTGAATATACCCTTTTGCCTACAAATAATGCTGATGGTACAACTAGCTATAATTCAATTGGTCTCTCAAGCATTTCTTTCGATAAAAATTCAAAAGACAAATGCGGTGCTTCTCCTTTAGGGAATATTGATAAAACATTGGGTGAATATCCTGTGCAACATGCCTCGCAAGCTGTCTATAAACAACTTGATGGCTTTTATGTTACATACGGGGAACCCTTAGGAGGTAACTGTAATACCGATCAAGCAAGCCTGGACTTACAAAAAAATCAAATGCAAGCGGTGCAGCAAGCAATTAAAAATATCACCAAATTCTAACCAATGCCTTCAAAAACAGCTCAAAAAAATAACTTAAGTAAAAATTCAGGAATTATCTTAGGTTTAATTGGTATTGTTTTCGGTTTTTTATCTTTCTGGACTTTTTATTTGTGGCTCTACACGGTACCACTTGGAATTGTGCTCGGTGTTTTATCGATTAAAAAAAGTAAAAAAGCTAACAAATCTGTTGTATGGGGTTGGCTAGCTATCATCATCGCCTTAGGCATACCATTCCTCATGCTTCTGTTAGCTTTTGTAACCCAGCAGTTCTAACACCATTCCAATATAAGAACCACCCGAGCCTATATGATATACTTTAGCCGTGATATAA
>CAZGCZ010000009.1:0-3231 GCA_964524615.1 uncultured Candidatus Saccharibacteria bacterium | reverse complement strand
CATAACATATGTTCCAGCTTTAATCGTAACACCGCAGGACAAATTTTCATTTTTGGCACAGGGGTATTCTGGATCATATAGCGATTGAGGAACGGTGATAGTGACTCCGCCGAGCGTATCAACAGCTTTTTCAAGACCAGTAAAATCTGTTCGGACATAGTATTGAATGGGCACACCAAGCACTGAACTAACTACTTGTTTGGCTAGGTCAGCCCCGCTACCTTCATGACTCATTTCTCCAATTGCGTTGGCAGCATTAATTTTGTCGTAGCCATTGCCGGGAATATTAACGTACAAATCTCGAGGCAAGCTGAGCATTGCCACATCTTTTGTGCGCGTATCAACTGATAAAACCATCATCGTATCTGATAGTAATGCTCCCGCGTGCCCAGCATCGCCAACACCAAGAAATAAAATATTGACCCTGCCGTCACCCTCAGTGTTTGCTGTAATGGCCGTTTGGGTTTGATGTAGCTGAGGTGCCTGCCCGTCTGTTCGATGAACAAACACTTTTGATAAGGTTAATAACTGCGTTGCACCATAGGCTGCAATAATAAGAAAGAACATAACAATTGTTCCAGACAATTTAAGTTTAACCCGCCGCGGGGTTGGTTTTTTGGGAGTCGTGGATTCTAGCCGATGTGAGTTCGAATCATAGGTTAATTGTGATGCGGTTTCATTCGACACTAAATCACCTTGAGTCGACATTTTGCTTTGTCGCTTCCGTAAAGAAAATTTCATTACTATCATTATAGAGCATAAGCATAGATCGCAAAAATATGTGCTTCAACCTTGGTGGCGTGTATAATAATACTTATGTCTCCTATCCAACCACCCCAATCACCCACTCCTGAACATCCGCAAGATACACCGACTCATCACGAAAACGGATCTATACAAACTCCGCAAAATAATGAAGCAGTAAATCCGACGCAAACTCCTCCATCCGACGAAAAAAAGCCGCAGCGAACCTTTTTGAATTATTTACTTTTTTTTGTTAATTGGGTGCTCATACCGCTTGTCATAGTTTTTCTTTTTCAAGCGTTTATTTTTCAGGCATTTTATGTATCAGGACAAAGCATGGAGCCAACATTTCAGGACGGTGATTATTTAATAATTTCAAAAGTTGGCGTTACCAGTAAAGAAGTTCGGAGTTGGTTCAATAAAAATGCCACAGTAAATTATCAACGCGGAGACGTTCTGGTTTTCAGACCACCAATTGCAACCTCAACATTCTATATTAAGCGACTAATTGCTCTGCCGGGAGAACGCATTGTGATTAAAAATGGTGTCATTACCATTTACAACAAAGATAATCCCAATGGGTTTGTGTTACATGAGACATATACCGACCAGGCTGCAGTAACTCTTGGTGATATTGATGAAGTAGTTGATAAAGATAAAGTTTTTGTGTTAGGTGATAATCGCACAGCCAATGGTAGTTATGATAGCCGCGAGTGGGGGCAGTTGCCGCAGAGCGACATCACCGGGCGCGTTATTCTCCGTTTACTACCGCTTAACCGGCTAGGGCTTATTCACCACGTGACGTACAGTTTACTTCAGTATCCGTTTCGCTATATTTTCAAGCTGACGCGCTGAATTAAATTCAATCACCAAACGGCCACCTTTAGCTGTTTTATGAATTACAACTTTTGTATGAAAAAGTTTTCCTAAGTTTGTGGTAATAGCCTGTTCTTCCTGCGTGCCCTCCACTACCTTCTTTTCATCAACTACATTGTCTTTTTTATAATTTCTCGCCAACTCTTCTGCTTGGCGCACAGTTAATCCGCGCTTTATTATCATACTAAGCATATGTTGCTGTGATGGCAAATCTCCACTAAGAGACAGGATTGTTCTGGCATGACCCTCGCTAATTAAACCTTTGTTAAGCGCTTGCTTGGCTTCTTTAGGCAAATTAAGCAATCTGATAATATTAATGATTGTTGTCTCTGCCTTGCCAACGCGTTGACCAATTTGTTTGGCGGTCAAACCAAACTGATCGGATAGCTTTTGGAAGGCCGCGGCTTGTTCTAGCACAGTCAACTCTGCTCGCTGAATATTTTCTATTAACGCCAGCTCCAGTTGTTGTTGTTGGGTAAAAGTCCTGACAATTACTGGCACAGTTTTGAGCTTGGCTTGTTGGGCCGCGCGCATGCGCCGCTCGCCAGCTACGAGCTGGTACTTGCCAGGAGACAATTCAATCACCACTAGTGGCTGGATAATGCCATGTACCTTAATGGAAGATGTTAGTTCATCAAGTGACTCTTGATCAAAGCGACTACGAGGTTGATCGGGGTTAGCTACAATTGATTCAGGAGATATTTCTTCAATTTGAGCACCTTTTTTGGTTAATTCTTTGGGCATTGAAGAGTGCATAAACTCATCAATTTCAGTGGGAATGAGTGCATCGAGCCCTTTTCCTAGACGGTTTTTACTATTGGACACGTACCAAAATCTCCTTAGCTAATTTTTTGTATGCCTGGGCACCTTTACTAAACCGATCATAATGATTTATCGGTTTCCCATGGCTCGGCGCTTCGGCTAACCTTATATTACGGGGTATCGTGACCTGAATCAATGTATCTGGAAAATGATGTTCAAGTTGAGCTTGAACTTGAGTTGATAAGGTTGTGCGGCTATTATGCATAGTAATTACTACACCCAAGAGTGTTAGGCTGGGATTTAGTGCCTGGCGAATTCTTTTAATGGTATCCAGCAATAAACCAAGTCCCTCTAAAGCATAAAACTCAGACTGAACTGGAATTAAAACATAGTTAGCTGCTACTAGCCCATTGATAGTAAGTAGGCCAAGTGAAGGTGGGCAATCGATTAATATTAAATCATATGATAATTTTTCAAGACTATTTTTGAGCTTGAATTCACGAGCTAGCTGGCCGGCCAATTCCACCTCGGCAGCTGCTAAATTTGGATTGGCAGGTAATAAATCAAAATTTTCATAGGTGGTTTTTTGGATTGCTTCACTTGCCGGGGTTTCATTCACTACCACATCATACACTGAATTTTTAAGAGAATTTTTATCAAATCCTAGCCCACTGGTGGTATTAGCTTGGGGGTCAAGATCAATGACGAGGACTTTTTTGCCACCACGAGCTAAATAGCTCGCCAGGTTGATTGTTGTTGTAGTCTTACCTACTCCACCTTTTTGGTTTGCGACCGCAATAATTTTTGGCATGTCCCTATTGTATCAAGTCCGACCACTCCACTCTAGCG
>CAZGCZ010000008.1:0-6002 GCA_964524615.1 uncultured Candidatus Saccharibacteria bacterium | reverse complement strand
TTGCAGTATGATATCGGGTAGCAATTTCGGAATTATCTGCTAAACCACCCTTAAACTGGCCTTTTGTCACCGTACGCGAGCGTTGTTTTTGCTCAGCCATTAAATCCTCAAATCGTGCTTCAGCATCAGGCGCAACAGTTTCACCTGTTCTCTTAGCCTCTTCTAGACTCAATTCTTTTGGAAATCCGTAGGTATCAAATAATTTAAACATGATCTCACCTGTTAATGACTGCTCATGAGTGAGTTTGGCAAATTCGCGTAAGCCCCGTTCGAGTGTTTTGCGAAAGTTTTCTTCTTCTTTATCGAGCACTTTAATGATTGTGTCTTGGTGTTTCTCAAGTTCCGGATACTGGTCAGAATATAGTTCGATTACCACAGGCACAATGTTCTTCATAAGCTCGTGATTAATCCCTGCCACCAAGCCCTCACGAATTGCCCGACGAGCCAAGCGCCGCATCACATAGCCGCGCTCTACATTGCTTGGAGCTAATCCATCACCCGCCATAAAAGTAATTGCCCGCACATGATCGGTAATAATACGCACCGCTCTACCAACACTATCAGGATCAGTCTGTGTAAATACTGCGTGGTGAGTTGTAAAAGCATAGCGCTCAATGGCATCAAGCAGCTGAGCAAGCAAATCAGATTTGTAAATACTATCAACTCCCAGCATCACCATCGCGATTCGTTCAAGCCCCATACCGGTATCGACATTCTTTTGTGTAAGGTCTGTGTAACTGCCGTCTTTTTGCCTTTGATAAGCCATAAAAACATTGTTCCAAAACTCAACAAAATCCTTATCATTCGGGTCAAATTTTGGGTTTTCTTCTTTGCCAAGGTAATAAAAAATTTCTGTGTCCGGGCCAGCTGGGCCAGTTTCTACTCCGCCTTGCTCCCACCAGTTGTCCTCCCGGCCACGGGTAAGAATTCTCTCTCCAACCTGCGCCTCAATACCTGCCATACGAAAAACGTCCTGCCAAATTCTGATCGAATCTTCGTCCTTTGGTACTTGGGCATCACCCTCATAGACTGTGACATAAAGTTTTTTGGGGTCAATTCCAAACCATTTGGGATCAGTAATAATTTCCCAGCTCCATTCAATGGCTTCTTTTTTGAAATAATCACCTAGGCTCCAGTTGCCAATCATTTCAAAAAAAGTACCGTGAGTAGTGTCGCCCACTTCATCAATATCGGTCGTGCGAATGCATTTTTGAACACTAACTAAACGCCTGCCAGCTGGGTGATCTTGACCCAAAAGATAAGGTACCAATGGATGCATGCCAGCAGTAGTAAAAAGCACATTTGGATCATGCTCTGGCACAACAGGGGCAGATGGAATGACTGTATGATTTTTTTCTTTAAAAAAATCTAAGAATTTCTGTCTGATTTCAGCAGTTTTCATAAGATTAATTATATCGAAGTCCTGCTGCTTTGACTATTTTCGCTATCAGTTGTTATGCTGCTGTGCACTAGCTTTTTCATTTGGATTATTCCACCGCCAACGATTTGATCGCCGTCGTAAACCACTGCCGACTGCCCTGGCGTAATTGCACGTTCTGGTTGTTCTAGTACTATTCTGTAATGATTATCGGCAAGTTTTGTAACCGTACCAGGTACTCCTTCAGCCCGGTAGCGGGTTTGGATTATGTAGCTATAGTTCTGTTTTGGTTCATCATGCCAAACACAATCTGCCACTTCAAATTCAGTTTGATTCAGTATTCTAGCCTCCGGGTTAACGGTCACATATAGAATATTGCGTGCCACATCCTTGTCATAAACAAAATATGGCTTACCGCCGCCAATACCAAGCCCGTGCCGCTGACCAATAGTATAGAAGAAAACTCCGTCGTGCTGTCCAACTTTTTTACCATGCTCATCAATTACATCACCAACTTTATATTCAATAAATTCGTGCAAAAAATCTTTCATAGGCACAGGCCCGACAAAGCAAATTCCTTGAGAGTCACGTCTGCTCGCATTTGGTAAGCCAAGGCTTTTAGCCTGTTCACGGACATCAGGTTTGGTTAGCTCTCCTACCGGGAAAAGGCTATGCTCAAGGGCATCTGCATCTATCCTATATAAAAAATAGCTTTGGTCTTTGTTGCGGTCCAGACCTCTTCGTAATTGTCCATCGATAATTCGTGCATAATGGCCGGTTGCAATTTTGTCAGCACCTTCACTCAAACATTGTTGCAAAAATGCTTTGAATTTTATTTCCTCATTGCACATAATATCTGGATTTGGGGTAAGACCCGATTGATAGGTTTCAATCAAATACTGGCCGACGGTATTGCGATATTGTTTTTCAAAATCATAGAGCTTCAGCGGAATACGCAAATGAGCTGCTACTTGCCTGGCACTGCGATAATCATCTTCCCATGGACACACAACCCCAGCCGTTACGCCTGACCAGTTTTTCATAAATACCGCTGTCACATCGTGGCCGGCCTGTTTGAGTAGCGCAGCACTCACTGCACTATCAACTCCTCCTGACAAACCAACAAATACTTTGCTCATTGATAGCTGCCAGTCAATTCAATAAATACAATTTTTCGTAACTCACTCATTGAGACATTAAAACTATAGCCGGAGTGATACCAAAACCGCTTGCTCCATCTGTCATCAACCGAACTTGAGCCAAGGATTGTATAATCACTGCCATACACATGATTAAAAGTCATATCAGCTCGGCGCTGATGATAAGGGCTAGTAACCAGAATGATTTTATGCCAATTATTACCATCAACAATTCTTTTGGTATCAACCGCATTTTGGAAAGTCGTCTGAGAGTCTTCTTCAGTTATGATGGCGCTGTCTGACACTCCTTCATCTCTGGCAAGTTGAGCCATGGCGGCGGCGTTACTTGGTCCGTCATCTTGCGCGGCGCCAGAAAAAATTATTTTTGGAGCCCAGCCGGCCTTATAAAGCTCAATGCCGTGTTCAGCTCTTGTCTGAGTTTGCCCACCAGAAATGACTACTATCGCATCAGATTTCTGTAATGTAGCTTGAGGCGATAGAAAAAAACCTAACCCAAACCAAGCAAATGCAGCAATTGCTGAGCAAATAATCAAAAAAATACCAAATACAAGCCAAAATCGCTTTGTTTTCATGTAGTTATTGTAACAATATTATAAATTTGTTGTTAGTGAAGCCATGGTGCTGGTTGCGGCTGCTCTTTTGGCAACTGAGTTTTAAGCCATTTCTCAAGAGCTGGCCCGCTTTCAAAGCTAACAATTAGGGCATAGCGAGGTTTCTTGCCGGTATGCCAAGCTCCATGAAAAAGGTATTCTGAATCGACAACAATTTGTTGAAATCTAGGCAAAGCAATCTTTACTTCATTTTTTCGATCAAATTGATTGCGGCGCAATACTAAGTAGCTATTGTTATCGTCAGTTAACTCTAGCCACAAACGCACCACCCAGCCGTCAGAAGTTTTGTTAAGCCGATTATTGTCATCAAGATGAAGCCCCCACCGTGTCTCGCGCAGACTACAGCTACTCATTCTCAACAACTGAACTCGTCCATAATTTGCACCGATACTTTCAACCCACTTGCGTAGTTGAGGTGCTTTTTTAGCATTAGCTGTCCAGATCCCGTCTCGATCAGCTTTGTTGTGTTCCCAAAAACCTTCCATTTTTATGGCTCCATCAGCCGAAGTCAGCGGTGCGAACCACGTATTTGGATCAGTAGGATAGGTGACATACTCCAAAGCTTCCCATTCTTTTTTATTAATCTCAACCCCTTGGTATTTATTAAGCACCAAAAATCCACCATTGGCTTCTAATGCTGGTAGACGATAATGTTTTGTTTTGACCTGTTCGGCAAAAGGCCGACGTAGGCCTAGCGTATGCAGTGTATGCTTGGAGAATTCATTTTTAATTAGAGGGTCGAGTTTGGTACTTTTCATAATCAGTACTTGCTAGTATATCAGTTCTTAGTTGGCGTCAAAAATTTGCACCGGATAATTCATGGGTGATGGTTGTAAACGCTTTTACAAATTTCTTTAGTTCTTGGTTTGAAGTAGGTCGGCCAAGTGTAATACGCAATGAGCTCTGGGCTAAATCTTCGCTCAGCCCTAATGTCAACAGAGCTCTACTGGGAGCGGAGTCAGCGGCAGTACAGGCAGCTCCAGTGGCTACAGCGATTCCAGCGGTATTGAAGTAATCCACGAGTGTTTCTCCGGATAAACCTGGCAAACTAATGCTCAAATGTTGCGGCAAGCGTTTTGTCGGATGCCCATTCAAAATAAGATTAGGGAATTGATGACGCAATTGCGCTAACAAATTCTTTGACATAGATGCCAGCCGAAGTTTTTCCTCACTTTTAAGACGCTGTGCTTTTTGCAAGGCCGTCGCAAATCCTACAGCTCCTGCTAGATTTTGAGTACCCGCCCTTAAGCCAAATTCCTGCCCACCACCAAGCAGCTGGGGCGAAATATTGACTCCTCGTTTGATATAAAGTACACCATTTCCTTTCGGGCCATAAAGCTTAGCGCTGTTTAAACTCAACGTATAAACCCCCAACCTATCGACATGGAGGTTCAAAAATTCTGCGCCGGCCGAGCCATCACAATGCCAATACAGTGGTAGCGTTATCCCGCGCTTAATGCGGTCAGCTCTTTTTTGTTTTATGATTTGAGAGATAGTAGAGACTGATTGAATAGTGCCAATCTCACTTGATGCCAGCGCGATGGCAACTAAGGCCGTTTTATCATCAATTTCTTGTGTTAAACTTTTTGGATCAACCATCCCGAATGTATCAACCTTTGCAAAACTAAGTTCAAAGTTTTTTTGGCTCAGCCTCTCTAAAGGCTCGAGTACGGATTTATGTTCAGTTTCAATAGTAATGAGCTTGGAGCCTCTGGGGATATTCTGAGCAATACCAAAAATCGCTAAATTGTCGGATTCGGTACCACCACTGGTAAAAATTACTTCGCCGGACTGACAATTCAGTATCCTAGCTATCGTTTGGCGAGCTTGTTCTAGTTCTGCGTTGGCATTTGCGCCCATACCATATGTAGCAGAAGGATTGGCAAAATTTTGTTCAGCTTTTGCCATGGATTTTTTTACTTCTGGGTCAAGCGGTGTAGCCGCTGCGTAATCAAGATAAATCATGGCCTAGTATTATCCAATAATATTGATGTGAGTTCAATAGCAAAGCTTGCTTCTGAATACTAGTCGCCAAAAAGCGTAGTAGCATTTGCTGATGTAAGCTCAGCTAAGTGTTGGTACGAGACTTCGCGCAAGCTGGCTAGCTTTTCGGCAGTATAGCGCAAAAAAGCTGGTTCGTTGCGCTTACCTCTCATTTCACGAGGCGCTAAAAACGGACAGTCAGTCTCAAGCAGTAATTGTGCATCTGGTACCAAACGGGCAGCATCAAGTTGGCTTTCTAACTTTGTAAATGTCATAATCCCGTTCAGCGCCACAAAAAGTCCGTGCTTTGTGGCTAGTTCAACTTCGCGAGGCCCACCAGTAAAACTATGGATAACTCCACAAACATTTTTGTAATCATTTAGTATTGTGAAAAAATCTGACCAGGCATCACGAACATGAAAAATTAATGGCAGCTTAAGCTCTTGCGCTAACTCGATTTGAGATCGCAACATTTGTTTTTGCTGATCCTTAGGGCTGATATTACGAAAATAATCAAGCCCGCATTCGCCGATCGCCACCAAACCAGTTGGCGCAGATTGCGCAAGAGTTTTGAGCTGTTTAAAGGCTATTTCTCCGCCAGACGCCTCGTGAGGATGAATCCCAGCACTAGCATTGAGCTGGATATGATCGGCTTGGTGTAGTACTGCGTTATCATTAACAAAATCAATGGCTTTTTGAGAATCAGCTGGGTCGGTACCAACTGTGATTATGCGATTAACTCCGTTCGTACGCGCTCGGGTAAAAACCTGGGCTAAATCTTTGGCATATTCTTCAAAATGAATATGGGCGTGAGTATCAACGAGCATGGTCATGTTTTGGAAATAAAATTGTTGGGCTGGAAGCAACCTT
>CAZGCZ010000007.1:0-5777 GCA_964524615.1 uncultured Candidatus Saccharibacteria bacterium | reverse complement strand
AACGCCGTTGGTGGTTCAAAAGATGGCAATATTCCCTTAGCAACCCAAACTGTTGAAAATGTTTTAGGTATTAAGATTAATTATTACGTGCGTGTTAATTTTACTGGTTTAAAGCAAATTGTTGATAATGTGGGTGGAATTGATATTGATAATAAGACCTTATTGTCTGACCCAGAATTTCCCTGTGATAACCCCGATTGGAAAGTTTGCGGCTATCGCTTACCGCCTGGGCACTATCATCTGAACGGCGATGAGGCGCTTAAATATGCGCGCTGTCGAAAAGGAACCTGCGGCAATGATTTTGGGCGTGACGAGCGGCAACAAGAAGTTTTGCAAAAAGTAGCACAAAAAGCTCTCAGCGCACCAAATCTTATCAATCCAGGCAAATTTAGTTCCCTACTCTCGGCCGTAAGCGCCAACGTTAAAACTGATTTATCGCTAGCCAATATGACCCGTTTATACGATCTGTCAAAGCAATTTGATACAAATAATATTATTCGGGTAGTACTTGATACGTCTCCGGGTGGATTACTACAGCAGTCCAACACCAGCTCAGATTTACTACCAGTTGGCGGCAGCTTTGATAAGATAGCCGCACTAGCACAAAATGTTTTCAAACTTGGGCCTATTTTCCAAGAACGGCCGACGATAGTTATCCAGAATGGCACTACTACAGCAGGCCTTGGGGGTAAATTCCAGCAAACAATTGTCAATGATGGTATGCCAATCACCATCGCAGCTGTTACCAATGCTGCTAAACGCGACTACACGGTTTCTCAAATCATTGATTATTCTAAAGGTGGCGATACACACACCGTTAATTACCTGCAAGGATTGTTAGGAGTACAGGCAACCCAAGCTACAGCACAACAAATTGCAGCTAATCCGAATTTGGAAGTAGTAGTCATTCTCGGTAGTGATTACGCCAGTAAACAAACTAGTTCGCAATAAAATAAGACGCTTAAGCTTGTAGTGCAAGTGTGATTTTTATAAAATTGCTGTAGGTTCTGAAAATTAAATAACTAGTCGTTTGACTGGTTATTTTTAATTTAAGGTTGGTGATGAGTTCAAGTTATAGTCTTCTGTTAAAATTATATATCTTCTTTTTAGTTAGTGTTTTATTCGCTAACATTTTAGCAATTATTATTAATGGGGTTATTAAATGGCAAGACAAGAAGACAAAAAAAATAAAAAATGGCACTTATTCTTAAAACTTGGCCTACTTGGTGGCTTAAGTTGCTTGCTAACGTTTTTTGTATATGCAAATAGCTTTGAGCTTCTTTTTAATAAAGATTTGGTTTTCGCAACATCAATAAAAACTTTCCCCAACACCCAGCTTTTAAACTCGTTAATATACCCATTAACAAATACGGGAGTCCGATCCGCCACTTATGAAGGAGAATTTGGTCAACCTAAAGAAATTCGAATTCCCGAACAAAATATCCGAATACAAGTTATCCCCTCATTAAAAGAAAACAACAATTTTTTAGCTAGAGCTAATACTGCCCAATATGGCTTTCGAAGTCAAAATATGGATGGCAAACTGGGCAACATAACATTTTATCTAACAAAAAATTGGCGCACTCTTGATAACCCTGCAACTATTAATACCCAAGATAACGTTTTTATTGATACTGATAAAGATTGGCGGTATATGTATAGGATTCTTGAAAAGAAAGTCATTTCACAAAATTCATCTTATGTGCCTACTACCTCTCCCTTACCAAACCTTATACTATGCGTGGATGATGGGAAAAAATCTGAGTATATTTTCTATGCTGAATTTGTAACCTTACAAAATATTGGGCGCTAAAAGTAATAATGTTTGATTTGCTACGAAAAATTGCCTTTTTGTTCGCCACCTTCATGTTGATAAAATATTACATTTTTTTAGTCATTGCCCCATTTTATATAGTTAAAGAATCCTATAGAAAATATCGTCTTCATAAAAAATCAACAGTAACAAAAAACAAATCCTATTCTCCTTTAATAACAATTATCATACCTGCGTGGAATGAAGAAGTTGGTATTATTCGTACAATAAAATCAGTTGTTCAAAATTCATATCCAAAAAAAGAAATTGTTGTGATTAATGATGGATCGACGGATAAAACAGGTGATCTAATAAGGTCTTTCTTATCAAACAACAATAACTTACGATCAAAAATTAAATACTACTCCCAAACCAATGGAGGTAAAGGATCAGCATTAAATTTAGGGGTTAGGGCGGCTACAGGTGAAATTATTGTGACAGTTGATGCTGATTCTATTTTATCAAAACATGCACTAACTAATTTGATACCTTACTTTGAAGACCCTTCTATTTCTGCTGTAGTTGGTAATGTAAAAATTTCATTAAACCATTCTTTAATAGGCTTTTTACAATACTTAGAATATTTATTTGGTTTTTATTTTAAACGTGCACATGCAGTATTGGGTGCAGAATACGTGTTTGGGGGTGCATGCGCGGCCTATAGAGCAACAGTTTTCAAAAGAATTGGTTATTTTAGTACTTCAAATAAGACCGAGGATATTGAAATGAGCTTAAGAACACGTTTTTCTGGATTTAAATGTACCTACGCAGAGGATGTAGTTTGTTATACAGAAGGTGCTTCAACAATTAAAGGTTTAATTGATCAACGTCTTCGCTGGAAAAAGGGTCGTTTTGATACATTTATTCGTTACAGAAGAATGTTTTTTTCTCTTTCAAAGCGTCATAATAAATTTTTATGTTGGTTCATCTTACCTTTTGCACTATTAGCAGAATTCCAATTAATATTTGAACCGATAGCTTTAGGGCTACTTGCTGCATATAGTTTTATTTCAGGTGATTATGTTTCTTTGGCATTAGGGAGTCTTTTCATTTTTACTATTTATCTCGTTAATGCAATATTCTCTCATGAGGGCGTGAAACTTTGGCGAATCTTATTATTCCCTTTAACCTGGCCATTGTTTTATATCTTAGTTTGGATAGAGTATCTGGCCTTACTACGAGGAATGATATTGGTTTTGCGAGGAGATGATGTGGTTTGGCAGAATTGGGAAAGACAAGGAATTAGTGCCGAATGAAAAAAACTCACTCAATTATTTTTTCAATGGTATTCATAATTAGTTTATTTTCAGCTTTGTATATCACAACAGCAGCAATTGCTGGAAAGCCTTTAATAAATTTGCTCAATTTAGAAAAAAAATCATCTCCCGCTTATTCCGCACTAGGCACTTGTAGCCAAAAATCTAAGATTAACAATCTAGAAAATGCTAATGATACTCGATTACAAGCGTTAGCTAATTATCAAACTATTTGCAATAGTTATGTGACAAATAAAATCATGATTTTTACTAATATGCCGAATAGTGAACCAGATGCTCATAAAATGGCTTCGGATATGTCCCATACTTTAAATGAATTTTCTAATTACCACATTGAGCCTATTATAGTAGTCGAGCCTGAGACGAGTTGGGGATTGGTTGATTTTACTGAATTTCGTAATGGTTTTTATTTACCATGGGTTAAAGATTATTTTAGCGAATTAAAAGCTCAGGGTATTACAGATCAAAATATAGGCACATGGGTTCCTTTTCCCGAGGCCAACTTACCAAATTGGAACCGACATAATGCAACACCCGCTGATTTTGCTACGATAGTTAATCAGTACTTGGGCGCTCTTAAAAATACTTTTCCTAAAGCAAAAGGTAGCATATTACTGAATTCAGCTACATACCAAGATGATGATTTTGACTGGGCTAGCGGTGATTACGTTTCTCTCTTACCATATGTAAGTGGACTGCAAAAAAATTTGATAGATAGTTTTGGATTTCAAGGTTTTCCTTGGGCTCCCCCAGCCAGCACACCAGGCAACGGGATTTTTGATGCAAGAGAGTATCTAAACAGTGATTTAGCAATCGAAGCAGCAAATAAAATTGGTGTGAAGAAAATTTGGTTTAATACCGGCACTTTTTATCAAAAGTATACTCAAGATCCCGAAAAAATGGTAACCATATCTCCTGAGAAACGTAAAGATATTGCTTTTGGTATCTTAAATGAGGTTCAACGAGCCAAAGATCAAGGATTTAATGTAGAAGTTAATTTATTCTCTGAAGACAAGAGTCAAGTTGCTGAAGCCACTGATTGGTCATATCTTACTGGTGACAAAAAGAATGGTTTGGTATTTATAGATTTCGTCAATGAACTCAATAACAAATCAATAGCATTTTCTCTTTATGATAATAAAAAATGATTTATTGTTTTGGCGTCATAATAAGACGGATCAAATTAACTGAACCAATAACCATCAGCGACCCACCGAGGCCATAGCGTAAAATCGGAGCATTAATAATTCCAAAGTATCGTGCAATCAGGAAAAGTCCTGACAGAATAAGTACAACAGAAGGCAAAATACTAACCTTCTCCCCGGCTTTGGGCAGGCTAAAAACTCCTGTAAGAGTTATCAATACTGGCAAATACCACTGCGTAATGGTCAGCTGGGCGTACCCAAAGAAAATATAGGAACCAAGCCAGATGAATATAACATCGAGCAAGCCACCAAATATTGATCGAAAATTTTGCTGCTTCATTTGAGCACGCCTTAAGCTTTAATTTGTATATATTTTCTAAACGTTGTCAGAATTTACAAGGCTGACTTCTTTGCCATGTACGACAAGTGCGTAGATAACGAGCACGTCAACAATCATCGCAATGATTGCCCAGACTGGATATGCATTCACAAAAGCCATATTAGCTACCAAGCTAAGTACTGCTAAAAATACACCAATTACTCGGCCCCAGACGCTGCCATTAATAACAGCAAACCCTGCAGCTAAGATAACCATTCCTAGCAAGAGATGTACCCATCCCCAGGTTGTGTAGTTAAATACTACCAAAGATTCTTTGGCTACTACGTAATAATTGTTTTTTAGCAGAGCAGTCAAGCCTTCGATGCCTGCAAAAATACCGGAAACTATCATCATAACTCCGGCAAAATAAACCCAGCCCACCCAGCCGGTTGGTTTGTTACTTTCCATATCGCTTCTCCTTATTAATTTTAAATTCGCTTTCATTGTTATCTGATTGGGCTAACCTGTCAATAGTTGATGTCACATTTTCACCTATCTGAGCACAAAAAAAATCAAAATTTTTGTTATTTTTAAGCAAATTGCCAGACTAATATGAAAGCTTTACAATCATTGCAATGGATCAATTTAATAAACATATTTTTCGCTATTTGGCGGCCGTGGCATTGCTTACTATCATAGCTGGCACAATCGTTTATCATTTTGTTGAAAAATTTTCTTGGCTTAATAGCTATTATTTTAGTGTGATTACACTTTCGACTGTAGGATATGGCGACTTCACACCACACACCGACTTTGGCAAGATATTTACCACCTTTTATATTTTTGTAGGAGTTGGTATTCTGACTACCTTTATTAGCTATGCAGCTAAGCGAAGATCCGCTCGCGCTGAAAAACATGAAAGCAAGAAACAAAAACGAGACGTTTAGTCCCGTTTTTGCATTAATTGCCTCTATTTTATTCGACTGATCGAACTTCTTGGCCATGCACGGAAAGTGCATAGATAATCAAACCATCTATGATGATGGCGACAACTGACCAAACTGGATAGGCTGAGATAAACAGCATATTTGCAACAAGGCTTAGTACAGCCAAGCCAATACCAACAACTCGTCCCCACATGGTGCCATTCAATATTGAAACACCGGCAGCGACGATCAAAACACCGAGGATTAAATGTACCCATCCCCAGGTTGTGTAGTTAA
>CAZGCZ010000006.1:0-4447 GCA_964524615.1 uncultured Candidatus Saccharibacteria bacterium | reverse complement strand
CAAAGTACCGGTACTGGAGTTTAAGCTTACTCCGGGAGGTAGACTACCACTGCCCAGACCATAGGTGGTGGTGCCTTGGGTACCAGAGGATGAGATGGTTTGAGAGTAGGTAGAGCCGACAGTGCCGCCAGACACAGAGGTGGTAGTAATGTGAGCGAAGTCGAAGACTAATACTCGAGCATTATAATCATCGCCATAAAACATATGTCGATTTACAGGATCATAGGCTATATTCGATTGGTCGTAAGGGTAAATAGCAATTTGAGTTGTACCCCTACCGTCTGCACGATCAAGCGCTGATTGACCTATAACACCAATAGCGTCTTCCCCGTTGGTAATAGAATTTACGTCATAAATAAGAATTCGGCCAAAATTGTAATCTGTCACAAAAAGCAGTTGCTGAGCGGGATCATAACCAAGCCCAGTCGGGCCTCCATTCCCTGAAGGTGTGGCTGCTGGTGCATCAGAAGTAAAATCCGGCTGGCCGAGGACGTAGCTGGCTGGCTCTCCATTGGTGATTGAGCTGACATCAAAGACTAATACACGACGTTGATCATAAAGACTCACAAAAAGCCGGTGATGAACAGAGTCAATGAGGAGATTCGGGTATTCATCGTCCACACCAGTAGCGGAAAGATCTCCTGAGCCTGGGTTATCAAAATCTGTGGTACCAAGCACGTAGCTGGCGTTCATGCCGTTGGTGATGCCACCGGAGAGATCAAACACCATGATACGATAGTTACTATAGGTATCAGCCACATAGAGATATTGAGTAGCCTCATCATAGGCAACAGCACCATAATAAAAATCATAGTCTAAACTGCTTTGGCTAGTACCACAATCTCCATAAGAATTAGGGTCTGATCCACCTAATATATTGCTCGCATCCATACCGTTGGTGATGCCACCAGATAGGTCATAAACCATAACCCGACAGTTATAGTACATATCCGTTACAAACAAGCGGTCATGCACTGAGTCGTAAGCCGTAGCACCGGGAGCATCAAACGTATTGACCGCATAATCACAACTGCTTGATGTAAAATCGGACTGTCCTAGAACATTATCCGCATTTTTACTAATTAGGTTATTATTGCTGTCTAAATTAAATACCAGAATACGGCAATTGTAGCTGTCAGTTACAAATAACCGATGATGAACGGAATCAAGCGTTGGACTGACACCATCATCATAAAACTGATTAATATCAGTGCCAGAACTATTGCTTGTAAAATCGGGCTGACCAAGGACGTCTGAAGCTTTGTACTGACCAGGTGGGGGCGGTGTGATAAAGTTCCAGCCACTATTCCCGCCTTCATCCGTTCCCACCACATCAATTGTATGGCCGCTAATGTTTACTCCATCAGACATGGTGACGTAATTAAGCGTGGCCGAGCCTTGTGGGTCAATATACCAACTGCCAACCCCAAAAGCACTGATTGGTAATGGATATTCCGCACTATAACCAGTTAAGGTTAATGAGCCTAAGATTGTTTGCGTGGACCCTGATTGAAAACTCAGCGATCCATAAGAATTTGATTTTGTAAGATTATAAAAAGTGTTATCACCATACACGGTATTAGCACAACTGGTATTAAGAACAACTGTGCCATTATTGTGGTGGAAGACGGATCCAGGATAAACTAAGAAATTATTGCAGACTGTCATAGTTGTTGGAGCAGTAAAATCAGCATTGTTGGTAAGTACAAAATGATCCCCCACACTCACATTAGAAAATGAGCTAAAATCTGCCGTCGTTGCATCAATTGTAAGGTGATTAAGGCTTAGGTCTGTAAAACCTGATAAATGATAGCCATTCGTGGGGGAAAATGTCCCATAATGTTGAGTAAAAGTGCCTGAGCCAGTTAATGTGCCATATAGCGTAAAGGTATCATCCCCTTGGTAATTATTCGGCCATATACTTGGATTACTTCCAAGAGGCAATGTACAGTTACTATTGACCGTCAGAGCGCTATCAGATTGAGAAATAGTAACAGCATTAAATACTGCATTATTACAGCTTAAAATATGAGATGCAGACCCAGCTATATCTACGGTTCCCCCATTAGCATCGAAGCTCGTACCTGAATTGAAGGTAAGATTTCCATTAACAGATAAAGTGCCGCTGGGTGCTTTGAACGTAGCACCATTTTGCAATGTAAACTTATTCCTAAAAGATACGCTGCTGTAGCCACTAAAATCAGCACTAAAATTATCTGCTACGTACCCACCAGAGTAACTCGAGAAGCCAGTAAAATGAGAGCCATTGTCCTGTTGTAACCAGCCTTCTGTCATAGTAAATGTACCACTACCAGTAATAGTGCCATCAAGTTGAATGCCATCATCATCTTGGCCTGGACCTGGAAAGATTGTCGGATTATTACCGAGCGGTATGGTACAAGCATTCCCGATAACCATACCTTGATCATGCTTCGTGATAGTAACTGAGTTAAAGGTTATATTATTGCATGCCAGGGTCTGATAGCTGTTTGAACCATTAAAATCTACTGTGCCACCATTGGCATTAAAGGTCGGCGAACCTGAAACAGTAAAGTTATTACCTATGTGAATAGTGCCAGATGACGCTGTAAAACTTCCGACAGTCAGTGAAAATGAAGCTGTAATGGTTAGGGTTTGATTTGTAGCTGTAAAGCTTCCGGCAGCTTGGCTAAAATTAGTTGTGATATCAAGCGAGCGCGACTCTGTAATTACACCTGAATAACCTGCATTGATGCTAAGGGAATTAATGGCTCCGGCAAAACTACCGTCGACAGTTGAGTTCTTGGTTGAGGTGCTATCAAAAACTACATCATCAGATGACGTGGGACAGGTGTCTCCAGACCAATTGGCACAGGTACTCCAGTTATTGTCTCCCCCGCCTCCATCCCAAGTAACCGTTCCGCTTGCTTTAACAGGTATAATTAAAAGGCGCGTGAACGGTAAAGTCACTACCAAACTGATGTAAAAAATAGCTAGAATTATTTTGTTTATTTTTTTCATCTTTTCGAATCTGTACTTAATTATGAAGTTTTATTTTCAGATTGTCAAAACTGTTATGGTAAAGAAAAGGGGAGAGTTTTTATACGAAATTTGTGAGTTTTTATGTCTTTAGTTAAGTGAATAAAAATTATGCTCTTTTAAGTAAGTGCTATACACGAATTAATTTTTGTGTTTTTAACCTGTAAAACGTCAATTCTGTTATGACTTTTTTAATTTGTTATAATAAACATATGTCAAATCTCAATCCCGAACAACTTGCCAATGAATCACACCGATTAGTGCTCACTGCAATTATTTATAATGCAGACGGCAAATTTCTTATCACGAAGCGCTCCGAGCATAAAAAGAAATGGCCTGGCAAATGGACAGTCCCTGGCGGTGGACTTCAGGTGGCAGATTGGGTTAACCAAGCTGAAACTTTTGAAGGCCAACACTATGAATCGACCGAAGCTGCTCTGCATCGTGAGGTCAAAGAAGAGTCTGGGCTTGAAATTGAGCGACCCCAATACTTGCTCTCGATCACTTTTTTCCGTGATTCTGAAGGTAATGAACCTGTTGCAACGCTAAGCTACTATGCCAAACTCAAAGGTGGCACAATTAAGTATGATGAAGATACTGTTGACTCAGCCTGGGTTAGTTTTGAAGAAGCAAAAAACTATGATCTCATCGAAGGTATTCTTGGTGAGCTGGAAATGGTAGACCGCATTATTAATCGCCAAGAAAACCCAGCTACTGTTAATTACAGGGCGGAAACTGAGAAACTCAAACAACCAAAAATGTAGTATTGTTGTATTAAATACTACATTATGTATAAAATATTTTTTATTTTTTATTTGGCTTGGTTTTTGTTATACCAATTTTTAGTATATAGAATTTCTTCTTCGGCCGTGTTGTATCTTATAAGTTCAGATTTTTTGAACCAAATTTTGATTTCGCGTTCTGCATTTTCCGGACTGTCCGAGCCGTGTATGACATTTTTTATTGCCCACTGCCCTGCGTCCGCTAGTTCATAACTATCAAGCGAATAATCAAAACCAATTGTACCAACGTCAGCTAGCTGTGGGCTGGTAGCGCCACGCATTTTACGAATTATTTCTATAACATGCGCTCCTTCGATCACAACAGCAACCACAGGCCCAGCTGTTAATGAGTCCATCAACTTGTTTCGAGTCATAATCCCCAGCTCTCGTGGCTCCATTGGAGGTTTGATACCTTTTTCGATATATCCTTCATAGGTGCGAGTGCCGCTTGATAAATACCACTCCTCGTTAGCTTCATAATGGGCTTCAGCCATAGTTTTTGTTGGCCAAACCATCTTCATAGCGATTATTTTAAGACCCTTCTTCTCAAATCGGGTAATTATTTCACCCATGATTTTACGCACTACCGCATCTGGTTTTAGTAGTACCAACGAGCGCTCATGGCGTAAGGTATTAACTTTATCTTT
>CAZGCZ010000005.1:0-3669 GCA_964524615.1 uncultured Candidatus Saccharibacteria bacterium | reverse complement strand
ACAGAAATTACTGAAGCAATCAAAGATCGACTTGATGAAATAGTCTTAGCGGTTCGTGCGGTACTAGAACAGACTCCTCCGGAACTTTCTTCAGATATTATTGATCGGGGAATGGTTATGACGGGAGGCGGTAGCTTGTTGCGCAATATTGATAAAATGATGACAAAGGTTACTGGGGTACCCGCTTACATAGCGGAGGACCCACTGCTCTGCGTGGCCAGAGGAGCCGGTGTGGCGCTAGAAAATCTTGATGAATATATAAGGAGTGTTATTTCCAAATGAGCCATTATCTGCTTAGCTTAACGCTCATTATTATCGCCTCACTCGGCATTATTTTTTATCTGAAGCGTGGCTGGGGAATCGGACTTTTATTTTTCTTAATGCCTTTTGAGCGGATCGGGGCATTTGCAATCGGCAATCATTATATTCGCCTAATTCAATTAGTCGCTCTTGCTCTGATTGGAAGCTTTATTATTAGATCATTCCGCTTGCGCAAGTGGCCGAAAATACCCTGGCTATTTTGGCCACTGATTGCTTTTGTACTAAGCACATTTATTACCAGCGTCATAGCTATGAGCCCGCGCTTCTGGCAGAATTATGCTTCAATGATCTTCTTAGCAGCCACTACATATGTAGTGGCACAGTATTTAATAGATGATGGAATAAAAGACGTGCGTAGAGGAATTTTTGGCGGCGCCTTAGGGGCCTCGTTGTTTGGCCTATGGCAATTTATTGGTGATTCAGTGGGCTTAAGCGCAAGACTCACGGCAATTCGCCCGCAGTATTCTCATTTTATTTTTGGCACGCCGCGTATTCACAGCGTTAGCACGGAGCCGCTGTATTTTGCAAACTACTTACTAATCCCAATTTTGCTAGGTGTGGTTTTGTTGCTTCATCAAAAAACTTCATTAAAGAGATGGGAGCTTCTTAGTCTACTATTAAGTATTGCGGCTTTTGTTTTGACTTTATCGCGTGGTGCCTTTGTTGTTGGGGCGCTCGGAATGATAGCTGTGCTAGTGGGGTTAGTTATGTCACGTCAAATTAACTGGAAATATGTTTGGGGGAGCTTAATTGTTGGGCTGGCAATAATTGGCATTTTGTTAGTTAGTACGATCGTAGTAGTAAATCGACATCCGCAAAACAATACTTCAGGCAGTGCTTTTATTAAAAAGTTCTTTAGCCGCAGCGATGTCGTCAAAACTCCCTCGTATCTAGATCGACAGACGCGAATATTGCATGCCCGCTTGGCTTGGCAACATGCTCCATTTTTTGGGCTAGGTCTCGGTAGGGCCAGCAATGACCCGAGCTCTGATACAAGTATAGTAATTGGGAATTTACCGAAACGATATGGTTATGATCAAGTTGCAGTTTTTAACTATTACTGGGAGTTGTTGGCAGAAAGCGGTCTTGTCGGTGCATTATTAATGATAAGTTTTGTAGCCCTATCCGTTATTCGCGGTCTTCAAACTTGGTGGCAGACAACAGAACCAAATCGTAAGGCTTGGCTGCTTGCCAGTTCAGTAACAATTTTCGTTATTTTCTTGCAGGCTTATAGCTTCACTGGATTTTATTTAACCTACATCTGGGTTGAATTAGGGTTGCTAGCAGGGCTGATTTTGACAAAAGAAACAAAAAAATCATGAAAGTTGCGGTGGTGCATGACTGGTTAAATACAAAACGGGGCGGGGCTGAAATGGTATTAGCTGATATTCTGGAGCTGGTGCCGGAAGCTGACGTTTTTACTATGATATGTAATAAAAAACTCTTTCCTGAAATTGCCAGCAAACATACAATCACAACCAGCTTTTTACAAAAATTTCCACGATTTTTTAAAAATAATCCTCAATATCTTTTACCGTTTATACGCCGGGCGATTACAAATTTTGATTTCTCAGGGTACGATTTAGTAATTTCTTCGTCTGGTGCATGGAGTAAAAATGTGGCTATCCCAAAAGACACTAAGCATATCTGTTATTGTCATACTCCGGCGCGCATGCTATGGGTTGATTGGCCAGCATATCTTGATAGTTTTCATTTTTGGGGTTTTCGGATCATTCCTTTTAGTAAGCTTTATATCGAGCGATTATGTTCACAACTCCGCCTGTGGGATTTTTATTCAACCAAAAATATTGATGTTCTGATTGCAAACAGTAAAAATGTGGCAAGCAGAATAGCAAAATTTTATCATCGCGATGCAATTGTAATTTATCCGGGAATTGATCTGAGTATCTATCAACAAAACCAACACACAAAAAAAAGTAATTACTATATTGTGATATCAACGTTAGCAAAATATAAACGTATTGATGTTGTTGTGCAGGCGTTTCGCAAAAATGGATTACCATTAATCATTGTCGGGGATGGGAATGATAGAGCAAGGTTAGAAAAACTAGCCAATGGGGCAAACAACATTACTTTTAAAGGCTTTGTGGATGATGAGCAAAAGCTAAGGCTACTGTCAGAGGCTAAGGCGCTGATTTTCCCAGGAGAAGAAGATTTTGGTATTACGCCTATTGAATCTTTAGCTTCCGGCACTCCAGTGATTGCCTATAAGGCTGGTGGGGTGGCGGAAACTATTAAAGAAGGGAAATCCGGCATATTCTTTACGCAGCCTAATGCCAAAGGCTTAATCCTTGCTATAACAGAATTCCAGCAACTCAATTTTGATGCGCAATTTTTACATCAAGAAGCTGAGCACTATTCAAAAGCTGCATTTAAAAAACAGTTCAAGGATATTCTCAATGGCTAATTTAGATTCAATAAAATTATTTGATTCGCGGGTCGATGTTTGTACAAACGAGCAAGTTATTTCATTAATTCACGAGTATTTAGCAGGTGATACATTACGGCATGTCATCACGCCAAATACTGAAATGATAATGCTGGCACGCCGTAATCAAGTTTTTCGTAATTTACTCAATGACGTTGATCTCGCCATCCCTGATGGAGCTGGTTTGGTATGGGCAGCAAAATTTTTGTTCAAGAAAAAAAATATTGAACGAGTTACTGGGTCTGATTTAATTATTCCAATTGCTAAAATTGCCGCCGACAAACAGCTTCCGATAGTTTTTATTAATAAAAAAGGCGGTATTGATAATGCTAGCGCCAAGAAAGCAGCTGAGATTTTAAAACAACGATTCCCCAAACTTAATGTAAAATCGATTAGTCTCAATCCAACCGATCCTATGCCGCAAGAAATCGTAGAATTTCAGCCGGCCATCATGCTTGTGGGTTTAGGTGCGCCGGAGCAAGATTTTTGGATTGAAACAAATTGTTCTAAGGTTAGTAGCATTCGCTTAGCAATCGGCGTAGGTGGTGCCTTTGATTTTATAGCTGGAGTGCAAAAAAGAGCTCCCAAAAGTTGGCAAAAGCTAAATCTAGAGTGGTTTTGGCGTCTGTTGCATCAGCCAAATCGCATAAAACGCCAATTGGTCATACCACAATTTATGTTTTTTATTATCTTAATAAAATTAGGAATTATGAAAAATTCTGCTTTACGAGCGTAAGTGGTTTCAGCTATAATACAGATAAGTTAACGTGATTGAGGGTGAGTCGTGGTTCAATGTCCCGATTGTGAAGCAAAAGATCGAATTACAATAGCCGGAAAGGTTTTTTGTGCTAATTGTGGTACGCCTTGGGTAGATAGTAATCCCAATGCTTCAACTTCAA
>CAZGCZ010000004.1:0-8176 GCA_964524615.1 uncultured Candidatus Saccharibacteria bacterium | reverse complement strand
CTTCCGCTTCCATGGCGGATTCTTGCATGCTGCAGGTATGATTGGCGTGATTCTGCTGTTTGCCTATGCACTGTCATGGGGTTTTGCCTTGCTTGGAGTGCTATTACGAGACCCTGAAACTACGCAAGTAGCAAGCTTTGCCTTTATCTTCCCTATTACATTTGCCAGTGCCGTATTTGTAACAGTGGCAACTATGCCGAGCTGGCTGCAGGGTTTTGTCCGCAATCAACCAGTTACCTCAATTGTTAACTCAGCTCGCTATTTAGCGCTTGGTGTTGGTACAAGCGGGGATCTCTGGAAGGCTGTGGTTTGGTCGCTCGGACTCTTAGCTGTGTTTGCTCCACTCGCTATTTGGCAATACAAGCGTCGAGCTTAAACTAAAGATTTTTCTGCAATATTAGTCCATTTGAGATCAGTATCAGCTTTTTTGAATAAGACTAGAGACGTTGCCGTGTAATCAACGCTGAGGTTTTGACCAAGCAGCTGCTCAGCTATCACATTAACACTGTTTTCATCGGCTATATTGTTTGCCAGTGTTATATGGGGCTTGTATTCTCCAAAATCTTCATGCGCTTCCATAAACGTTCCGGCTCTCGCTAAAACATATTGATGTAACTCAAGCAGTGTAGGGCTTGGCTCTACTTCAAGGTAAATCACATTGGCATTTGGGCCATTGAGAAAATAATTGATTGAATTTGCTTGAATCCGGGGCGGTGCGATGGCAATATCAAAGCTCATGAATTCTTCTGTGGCTTCAGACTCATTTTTTAGTGCCGTGCCAGGGCGCAAGAGCGTTACATGCGGTGGCATAATGATTTTCCAAAGCGTGTTTTGATATTTTTTTTGCACATCCTCTATCAGCCGACTGGCGTCTGGCGGCAAAAGCATAGCTATGTGATAACGAGTATTATTTTTTGACATAATTGCATTGGTGCGGCCGAGAAGACTCGAACTTCCACGCTCGTTTGAATGAGCACCAGCCCCTCAAGCTGGCGTGTCTACCAGTTCCACCACGGCCGCTCGTCAGGTTATTTTACAATAATTTTTCTTTTGAGTCGATTATTTGTAATCACTGATTGAAAAATCATTAAGGTGTTTCATGGAGTACTCTTTGCGCATGTGCGAGCTGGCAAATCGCTTTGTTATGCCCAACTTCACATCTGGGTTGAACATTCCCTCAGGATCAAAAACATGTTTAACTTGCTCGAACAAACCATACATTTTTTCACCATAGAGCTCTTTTAAATATGGCCCGCGTAAAATTCCGTCATTATGCTCTGCACATGTGCTGCCGCCCATCTCGATGACTTTTTTGTAAAATTCATCCATCAAAGCAAAAGCTTTTTTGCGATCAGTTAGGCTCCCTAAATTAATAAATGGCTGCAGATGAAAATTAGCATTACCAGCATGTCCCCAGACTGCAACCTCAATATCATACTTTTTAAACATCTTATAAACCGCGTGCAAAAACTCAGGCATTTTAGCTACAGGCACGACACCGTCCTCTATAATTGGCAATGCTTTTTTTGGTCCGTCAACGCGCCAAATTACAGCTGCAGCGCCCCTTCTAATTTTCCACATTGCATCTTGCTCATGCGGATCTGCTGACTGACTCATAGCGAATGCCAAATTTCGATAAATGCGAGCAGTTTTTTTGGCCTTACGAGCTTGCGTCGATCGACTCGCGTCGTCAAATTCGGTGAGTAATACTATAGCCGGCATTTGATCAGGCAATAAACCCTCGATCATTTCAGATTTGTGAGCCTTTAAGAACTCCAGCAAATGCTTATCAACTACTTCTAGCGCGCTCGGATCAAGCTTGGCAATTTTAGTAGTTGCTTCAGCGGCTTTTTCAATACTATCGAAAAAACCTACTAACAAATGGGTTTTAGGATTCCATGGCTTGTGATTAAGCGTAATTTCTGTCACTACTCCAAGCGTTCCCTGACTGCCGACAATGAGTTGTCCAAGATCAAAGCTTCCATCGCGTCGCTTGACGCTACCAAGTGCATAGCCAGCCGCGTTCTTAGTAACATGCGGGGTATGTTTAGCAATTAATGCTTTGTTTTCTTCAATTATTTTATCAACCTCGCGGTAAATCTCCCCTTCAAGACTCCCAAGGTCTTTTTTCTTTTTGAGCTCTCTCCGATTAAGTCGCTTGGTTTCTATAACCGTGCCATCGGATAAAACCACCTTCAAACGTTTAACATAATTACGGGTTGAGCCATACTTAATAGTTTTTTCACCAGCCGAATTGTTGGCAATTGCTCCACCAATAGACGCAAAATCAATACTAGCTGGATAAGGCGGCAAGAAGCGTTTGTGAGCATGTAGCAGGGTTTGCAGAGTAGCATAAATCATCCCGGGTTCTACCGTCACTGTATTCGAAGTCAACTTTACCAAGTGCTTCATATGTCCCGGAAAGACTAACATAGCACCACTTCCGAGGGCACCCCCAGCCTGATCGGTGCCTTTGCCGCGGGCTGTAATTGGAATCTTTACCCCTTCACGCCATTTATCTCCCAAAAATCTAACGACTCGCACTACATCAGCCTCGTTTTTAGGATAAATAATCATTGATGGCTGTATTGTAAAAATACTACCGTCCGTAGAGAAATATTCCAATGATTCTTTATTGGTGGTGACTTCGCCGAGTAATTCTTCAGCTAATTGTCTTGCTGTGTCCGCCATATACATAAAGCATAACAGCTTTGAGTTTTTGATAAAAGCCTGGTGCCGAAGAGAGGACTCGAACCTCCACGGGGTTGCCCCCACTAACTCCTGAAGCTAGCGTGTCTGCCAATTCCACCACTTCGGCTTTTAATTGCGCATTTGAGCGCGACTAACCTGTTCATACCGGACTGCCCAGGTTTGTATATTATAGAACCTATCAGACGGGCTTATCAACCAAGATAATTGTGAGGGGCTAACGGAAGTACTTTGAGCGTAAAGATAATATGGGCTATACAGTATTACAGCTGGCGTATCATTGTCCCAAGTTTGTATAAATGATACCTGCTTGGCTTTTCGATTGACTGGATCATGGCTTAAGCGAGCGCTTTCAAGATATTTATCCGCTGTTGGACTTTTGTATAAAGAAAGGTTAAGCCCCGGATCATTGACTTGACTCGAATGCCAAAAATTATAGACGTCTGGATCGGCTCCAATATTTTCACCCAATAGTATCATATCATATGTGCGTGGCCTAATATAATTTTGCTCAAGAGTATTCACATCAACTGCGGTAATAGTAAGATCAATCCCAACACTCGATAATTGGGTTTGAATTGTGTGAGCCATAGCCACAAACTCTGGAGAATTCACAGTTACCAAATTGAGAGTGATGCGTTTTCCGGCAGTTGCTTGAGACAACGAGGATTTTGCAAAGCCAGGATCAAAGTGAATTTTACTAGCATAGTCTATCCCGAGTTGATTGGTAAAAAGTGGTAATGTTTGGCTTGTTGCCTGCTGAGCTACCCCGTCGGACATGCCAATGATTGCCGGGCGGTTAATTCCCGCAGCGACAGCTTGGCGCAAATTGTTTGTACCAAGACTTGGAGACTGTGTGTTAAAAAATAAGGCGACGTAACTGGGCTGATTAATTGCTCGAATTACAATTTGCGGCAATTTGCGTACAGTTGCTAACTGGCTTGGCTGAATTCCCCCAAAACCCATGATTTGTTTTTTAGCATAACCATCGGTTAGCTGAGAGCTGTCGTGGTACAAATAAAACTTCACGCCATCAAGCAACGGCTTTCCCCCATAGTAACGGTCATTGCGTTTAAGTGTCACAATACCGTTAGCAGTCATTGTATCAAAGCTAAAAGGGCCCGACCCGATTGGCTTTTGGTTAAACGAGGCAAGTCGCATATTTTGTGGGTTGGTGCCATTTAAGATATGTTTTGGCAAAATGCCGACATTTGTCACTGACAAAAACGACGGATAGCTAGCCGGCAAAGTGAATCGTACGCTGTGGGCATTTAAAACATCAGTTTTAACACCTTTCCAGTTTTCAGCTTGTGCCGCGCCGGTGTCAGGATTTTGAATCAAGCCAATAGTGAAAGCCACGTCTTCAGCCGTTAGCGCTACGCCATCATGCCAGTACACATCGGGCCGGAGCTCAAACGTATAGGTCCGATAGTCTGCGCTGGTGGTCCATGATTTGGCAATATCGGCTACGCTTTGGCCTTTGCCATCAAACTGAGTTAAGCCAGAAAAAATTAATTTGTTAATATCTGTCGATGCATTGGAATCAGTTAGTAAGGGGTTCAGTATTTTAACATCCCCAACCAAACCTTCGCTGTAATAACCGCCACTGATAGGTTTTTTGACAAGATAAAACGTGTCAAGACCCCTCCACTGGGTAATACCACCAATAAAGCCTAGTAAAAGCAGAGCGCATACCACATAAAACTGCCAGCCAAGTCTAAGCAG
The DNA here is from genome assembly GCA_964524615.1 of uncultured Candidatus Saccharibacteria bacterium. GTDB lineage: Bacteria > Patescibacteriota > Saccharimonadia > CAILAD01 > JBBSBN01 > CAZGCZ01. The sequence goes on along the minus strand of CAZGCZ010000004.1, from coordinate 3,742 downwards.
TTTGTGCCAGGCGCCATAAATATGCCTCTGCAGATAATGGAGAGCCCAGCGATTCCAGACACGAAAATTCCGCCGTCCGCGGCGCAGTGCTCGATGATATCGAAATCGAAAATAAGAAAACATCTATTTAATAAGCAAAGTGGCTAAAATGCTACTGACAAGAATAATTGCTAACACAATAGTGGCGCCAAACAAAATTCGTTCAACACCGCGTTTGCTTCGATAAAAATTAGTTTCTCCGCCAAAACCACTACCCAAGCTTGAGCTTTGGTTTTGCAATAGAATAACCAAAATTAAACCTATGCAATCGATAATTATGATATACGGCAGAATGCTCTTCATAACAAGTGCTTATTGTACCAGATTTGGTCCTTATTCGGTAGGGTTTTCAGAAGGAGCGATGGTATCATCGTGAGTTTCTTCGCGCGGAGCATTTGCATACAAGTCTACTACAGTACGATAGAGATCCAGTAATGCCGCCATCCTCTCTGCGGGATCTGTCACAAGTCTTTGCAAAGGCGTGCCATGTGGACCAGCTTTTTCATCGCTTATGTTTAGTTCACCGGTTTCTTTCAAAACAAACATCCGACCTGTATATCTTTCTTCCTTGTAATACAAAATGAGTGAGAATGGAGATAAAAACTTTGTATTTCTTCCACCCGCATCATTAAGAGCTATACTTAGTTTTTCCCATTGGGCATTATCGAGTTTGAAATCGAACTGTCCATGGTCTGGTCGCTCAGTAGGTTTCTGTTTATCAGAGCCATATTTGTAAGCACGTTGTGGTTCTATATCACTTTTAGGATCAATAATAGCAGTAATCAACCGGCGTGTCGGCTCAAACGCCGCTAGCTCTTTCTCTTGCTCAGGCGTTAGTTTGGGTTTACTCTCACCGGATTCGTCGCCGATACTAAAGTCTGACGTATTCTCCCACGCTGCTTTATTGTCTGCTTTTTCTTCTGGACTCATACTGTTATTCTACCTTTTTCGCTTTGGCTTGTCTTTGAGCTCAGCCAATTTAAATACGGATTTGCCGCTAACTTTCATTTTTGGCGCGCGCTTGCGATCACGGGCTTGGGCTCTTTGCTCGGCTTTACTAATATTTTGTTGGCCTTTCATTATAAATATTCCTTAATTCGTTCAGCTTTTTTGCCGACCACTTCTTCCAACTCCTGCTGAGATGCGGCCTTAATGCCAGCTACTGAGCCAAACTTGCGAATAAGTTGTTTTCTGGTGACTGGCCCTATGCCTGGAATGGTATCTAGTAGACTGGTTTTAGTACGGTTATCACGCAAAGTCGTATGATAGCTTACAGCAAAACGATGGGCTTCGTCTCGCACGCGTTGCAGTAGTTGAAGAATTGGCGAGTCAAGAGGCAAAATAATGCTCTCATATTGCTCTGTGTCCGCACGAAAAACAATAATTTCTTCGATGCGCTTAGCCAGTCCGATAGCGGTAATATCATCCCCGGTTTTTGCTATCGCTTCTCGTGCAGAGCTCAGCTGTCCTTTTCCGCCATCGATTAAAATGAGATCTGGTTTTTTCCAATTGTGTCGCCCAGAGAAGCGACGTTGCAGTGTTTCAGCCATCATAGCAAAATCATTCGGCCCACGCGTGCGCATCTTAAACTTACGGTATTCAGCCTGGTTTGGAACACCATCGGTAAATACGATCATGCTCGCCACTGCATCAACGCCTGCAAAATTAGAAATATCATAGGCCTCAATGCGCCGGGGAACTTTCTTCAAATCTATCAGCTGTGCCAGCCCAGTCAGTGCCTGGTCCATTGTCACATCAAACGTTTCGTCACGCCCAAAAATAACTTTGCGGTTTAGTGATTTTAAAGCCATAAACTGATCTCTAACCACCGCCGCGTCTTCATATTTTTCCTGTTTAACAAGTTTATTCATCTCGCGTTCCAACTCAGTTGTCAATTTGCCGCTTTTGCCCTGCAAAATCATGATGAGTCGACGAATTGTCCGGCGATAATCCTCGCGGGAAATATTTGGCGCTGGCATCACTCCGATTTGATATTGCAATGGACTTACTCGCGGCCATTTGGGATCGGTGATGTAGGGGAAAATCCGGCGCAGATATTTCATGGCAGCTCGTACGCTGTGAGTCGACATAAAAGGCCCAAAATAGCGCGCCCCGTCATCGCTTGGCCGACGCACATAACTCACCACCGGAAATTCGTCTTTAACAGTTATTTTGACATACAGGTAGTTTTTGTCGTCTTTTTGTTCAACATTATAGAGCGGCTTATAGCGCCGAATGAGCTCAGCTTCTAAGAATAAGGCTTCGACTTCAGAATTTGTTTGCGTCCATTCTAAGTCAGCGATGTCAGCTACCAGCAGCGGAGTCTTGAGATCACGATGATTTTTCTGAAAATAGCTCGTAACCCGGCGCTTGAGTATTGATGCCTTGCCAACATAGATAATTTTTCCGTCTTTGTTTTTGAAAAAATAAACCCCAGGTGTTGTAGGTAGTTCTTTGAGTTTAGCTTGAAGACTTTTTGTCATGTCTATATTATAACGCAAGCCGTGCTACTATTGCTTGCAAATATTATAAAAAGTTTGTATAATAGTAGCCTATTCCGTACCTTGTGAGCATAGAAAGGGGGTGAAACCCCCCATGGGAAACAGCGATAACCAACCGACCGATAAGCCGATTCAAGAAAGGATGCTGAAGGCAATCCCACGATTGCTTGATGCTGTTCCAAGTATCAGGCGACGTCAGGTAGCTCTTGAGCTGCTCAACATCCTGCCATTCATGTGGCCTCTTGGCAACATTGAGGGGCTGCATTTCAGCCCAGAGCTACTCCGGATGCATCGCGAGATCGCTCAGCGTGAGTCGGACCGAATGATTGAGCGGCTGGATAAGCTGTTCGATCAGGATCCGGCTGAGGTGAGAGTGATCCAAGGCATCATCAACCAACTATCGCTTTACCCACAAGCGGATCTAGAAGCCTGGCTGGCGCACGTCGCACATGTGCCGAGCTTGCCCAGCAAGCCGCCACAGTTATGTCATCTGCCAGAGAAGTGGACCAAAGCCAGCTAGGGAGGGACCGTGCCCCACAAGACAAACGGATAAGGACCGAGTCAAACATCAGCTCATCGTTGGTGCAAGACGAGGTCCTTTTCCTTTACTAAATAATATTAAACTTTTGTAGCAGATTTTTTGCTAGCAAGAAGCTTTTTGAGATATTTTCCGGTGTGAGAGGTAGTCACTGTGGCTACTTTTTCTGGCGTACCTTCAGCGATAATTTTCCCACCCCCCATACCGCCTTCAGGACCGAGATCAATAATCCAATCGGCTGATTTAATTACATCAAGATTATGTTCGATAATAAGCACTGAATTACCCATTGCCACTAAGGCGTTGAGAACTTCAAGTAGTTTGCGCACATCTTCAAAATGTAGGCCCGTGGTTGGCTCATCAAGAATGTACAGCGTTCGTCCAGTGGCGCGACGAGCTAGCTCGGTAGCTAATTTGATTCGCTGAGCCTCGCCTCCAGAAAGGGTTGTAGCCGGTTGACCAAGCTTTATATAACCAAGCCCCACCGAGTTAAGAGTATTGAGTTTGCGATAAATGCTTGGAATGTTTTCAAAAAACTCACAAGCTTCCTCAACGGTCATGTCTAAAATATCAGCGATAGTTTTGCCTTTATACAAAATCTCGAGCGCTTCTCGGTTGTAGCGTTTGCCATGACAGGTCTCGCAAGTCACATAAACGTCTGGTA
>CAZGCZ010000003.1:0-3134 GCA_964524615.1 uncultured Candidatus Saccharibacteria bacterium | reverse complement strand
TCGCGATACCAGCGTGCTATTTCCCGGGCGCCTTTAAGATCGCCGTTCATAATTTTGGTACCAATCTCTCCACCAATACAACCTGACAGACAAATCAAGCCTTCTTTGTACTTCTTAATTAAATCATGGTCGATACGAGGCTTGTAATAAAATCCTTCGAGCGAGGCAATAGTTGAGAGATGCATGAGGTTTTTGTAACCAGCCTGGTTTTTGGCAAGTAATATTAAATGAAAAGGGTTACGATCTTCAGCTGATTCTTTATCAGTATATTTTCGTGGCGCTACATACGTTTCAATACCAATAATCGGTTTAACTCCGCGACCTTTGCATTCTTTATAAAACTCAATTGCCCCAGAAAGCGTACCATGATAGGTAATAGCAACCGCGCTTTGATTCAATTCCTCAACCCTGTCGAGTAAAGGCTTAATTTTCTGCAAACCATCAAGTAATGAATAATGAGTATGGTTATGCAAGTGCACAAAATCCACTGTCCTTGCCTTTTGTGGCGAATTTTTAACCTGCGATTTGACACTTTTGTCAGCCGCCATGCTCACCTCATTTTAGTTGTTATGTTTTATTATATCACGGGCAAAAACTTATAATTAGCTACCGTAGCAACGACAAAATACTCATCAGAAATTTTTATTTCGACTGGGCCGCGTTACTTATCTGTCGAAAAATATGATTGATCCAAGGTAAGCCTCCGGTATGTTGAGCAATAAATCCAAGTAATACTAATATAACAGCAGCACCCAACACTCCTCCGGCACCGGCCATAAGGCCGCCATAAAACCGAAGCCAGCCTAATCGCTTAGGACTATTTAATAGTTCTATAAGTTCATTGATCCCTACTATTGAGGTCGAGCGAGCTAATTTATCGATGTTTTGAGCTCTTTTACTTTTTGACATTACGTTTAACCGTATCTTTGATTTCTTTGCCCGTGTCTTTAGCTAATCCGCCAGCTTCTGACATTTTCTTATCAAGGATACGATCAAGATCTGCAATCAGTTTTTTACTTTCATCCATTAAACGTTGGGCTTCTTTTCGAGCATCCGCTGTTATTTCACTGCTACGAGAAATACCACTTCGTGTAAAGGTTACAATTTCAACTTTAATAGCTGTAGCGCGGTCTAATAGCTCAGATAAATCTTTTCCCGCAGCATCAGAAAAATCCGATACTTTCTTTTCCACTTCTTTGATTTTTTTCTCAAGATCACGGCTTGCCGTCTGCAAGGTACGCGCTATTTGAGCCCGGGTTTCTTTGCCGCTCTGTGGAGCAAATAAAATTCCAGCTGCTGCTCCTACCAGTCCCCCAATGGCTACGCCTAATGCCGTGCCTTTTACAAAGCCCTTGCGTTCTTTATCGCTACTCATTTGCGTCTCCTTGTATTAATAATTTTGCTAATAAAGCTTGAAATGGCTGCAGGTTGAGCAACTTGATCTTTAATATCTTCAACTATTTCGCTAATTGTTTCGGCACTGTCTTTAGCTTTTTCTGCTACTTCGCGAATTCGTTTAAGAATCATAAGAATAAGTACTGTTACGATCGTAACCAATACCAGCAACAATATTGTTGCAAAACTGACAACTACCAATAATGCCTGTTCTAAACCTGTCATAATGGTCCCCTTTTCTTCTTTATTTTACTTTATGAGACAGGTGAAATGCAAGCTTATTTTCTTCGTAGTTTTAGCTTACGAGTAGGGTGAGCTGGAAGCTTTCCCCGTTCAATTAAGATCCAGCCGTTTTTATCAACCAGTGCATTAGGGATAATGTGCATCTTACCCTCATCGTCACGCAGGCGAGTATGGCGCAAGTCAATTTCTTCAATGACACCGCCACTTTCTTTATCGATTTTTACCTTGTCTCCTACATTGTAGTCTCGATCTCGGCTAAGCGTCAGACCAGAAATGACATCGGCCACAGCAGCAGCACCTCCTTGGGAGAGCCCAAGCACTACAAAAGCAAAGGATCCAGTTACCGCAAGAGCCACATTATTCAGTCCCATAGCTTGAAGTAGAGCTATTGCCAAAAAGATCCACAGCGCTACGTCAGTCAGCCCGCTAATTACGCCTTGCAAACCCTTTGGTAGACTTGTTACAGAAAGCGAAATACGAATTATATGAGATAAAAGTTTAATAATAAGAATGCCAACCAAAAGAACCAAAATCGCGATTGGAATTCTGGGTAGAATCCGATTGACTGTCTCAACTATTGGCTGGCTGGTATCTTGTAAATTGTAATTAATGGCGCTCATCATTTTTTACTTTTCTTCTAATAATTTTCGCATAAGCACGTTGACTTTGCTAGGGTTGGCTTGACCTTTGGTTTCTTTCATAACTTGCCCCACCAAAAAGCCTAGCGCTCGCTCTTTACCAGCTTTGTAATCAACTATGGCTTCTGGATTAGCTTCAATTGTTTTTCTCACTAATGCTTCGATTTCAGATTCGTCCGATATTTGGGTATGGCTGTATTTCTTCACTAACTCCTCAGGATTGATACCAGATACCACTTCGCTAAATATTTCTTTGGCAACGTTAGAACTAATTGAATCGTTATCTACCAATTCAACAAGCTTGGCTAAGTTCTCACCTGTTAATTGCGTCTTTTCTATTTGTTGTTTCAGCAACTGCTGATAATCACCAGTTAGCCAATTTACGACTTTCTTAACTAACGCCGGTGTTTTTACTCGATCACTGGCTTCTTCAAATATCTGCAAGGTTTGCGGCTGGCTCATGAGTATATCCTGATCTCCCATATCTACACCTAACTGCTCAAGCTGTTTACGCACTTGAATAGGCAATCGTGGTAAAGTTTGTCGAATATCATCAATCATTTCGTCGCTGATTACGAGTGGCGGCAAATCTGGCTCTGGAAAATAGCGATAATCATGAGCTGCTTCTTTTGAGCGCTGCGAAAAAGTAGTTCCTTTTGCATCATTATAACCTCGAGTTTCTTGCTCAATTTTTTGGCCATCTTCCAACAATTCAATTTGGCGTTTTACTTCATAAGCCAAGGCTTTTTCAGCATAACGAAACGAGTTGAGGTTTTTAAGCTCAACCTTAGCGCCAAGCTGATCTGCTTTATCACTCACACTAACATTAAGATCAAATTTAAAATTGCCTTCTTCCAT
>CAZGCZ010000002.1:0-3108 GCA_964524615.1 uncultured Candidatus Saccharibacteria bacterium | reverse complement strand
ATTTCGCACTTTTAATGTGGTCGGGGCGCGGATGGATGCCATCGATATATTGATCCAACCCGTGTTTTTTGAGCCAGGGTTCTGTTTCACCGTGCAAAGGTGACTTGCGCGCAGTAGCTAAATGAACCTCATAACCAGCTTGTTTTAGTTTTGCTAAAGATGATTTGGCGTGAGAATAGGCATCGACGTTTGCCACCATATCTGTAGAACCCAAAAATTCTTTAACCGCTTGATCCCAGATTGGTTCACTTTCATTATGCTCACGAAAATTACGATCTAGGTCACGATAATCGTAAGTTGCATCTAAGTTTTTTGTAGCATATTCAAGAATGCTTTGGGTAGTATCGGCTAAGGTATCATCCAAATCCACCAAAACCACTTTTTTCATACCCTGGCTTTTTCTCCCCATGTGCTCATACTACGAATAATTGCTTCTAAGCTCTCCCCTTTTTTTGTCAAAGAGTACTCCACATGTGGCGGCATTTCAGCAAAGACTTTTTTGGAAATTATTTTGTCTTGCTCCATCTGTTGCAAACGAAGAGATAAGGTACGAGGACTAACCTGTAACGCTTTTTGTAAATCATTAAAGCGCTTTGGCCCGTCTTCTAAGGAATAAATAATCGCCAACGTCCACTTACTGCCAATGACTTTTAGTGTTTTTGATAATCCACAGGTTTGAAAGTCGTTACTCATGATTTTTAGCTTATCATAAAATATTAATTAATGCTATACTTTATGTAACTACTTTACTTTTTATAGTTACTATAATTATAATAGTGTAGAAGTTTATATAAGGAGATACTATGTCAGAAGTAATTGAAAAAACCACAAAAATTGACGTTGATGCACTAGAAAAAACTATCAAATCATTGAAGGCTAATAATATAGAAGCGGAAATTGTACCAGATGGTGCCTCAGCACTTGCTCGCATTGAAGAGCTCATACCAAGAGGTTCAGAAGTATATCAAGGCGCGTCCGTGACACTTGAGGAAGCTGGCATTACAACATTAATCGAGCAATCGGGCAATTATCATGCTATCCGTCCAAAGATACACCAGCTTGATTATGTAGCTGATAGTGATCAAATTCGAAAGCTAAGTTCTGCTCCAGAGTATATGTTAAATAGTGCGCCTGCTGTTACCCAAGATGGCCACATTCTTATTGCTTCTGCTTCTGGTAGCCAACTACCAGCTATAGCTAATGGTGCAAAAAATGTGATCTTAATAGTCGGAGTACAAAAGATCGTGCAAAATCTTGATGCAGCTTGGGATCGACTTGAAAATCATGTCTTCCCCCTCGAAGACGCGCGTGCTCAAAAAGCCTATGGAATGCATAGCTCAATCAATAAAGTCCTCGTAATTAATAAAGAACCGGTTCCTGGTCGTACTCGAATAATCTTTATCAATAAATCAATCGGATTCTAAATACTAGGTAGAAGCGAATCAGCATAGATATATTGACATATTATAGTATTTATGCTATCATATGGGGCATTACCTACAGGTATGTTCTTAACAATTCTTCTTGTTTTGGCCTTCGCTTTTTAGCTGCTGTATCTGGCATCTGAAATGTGAGGGCCAAATGGTGGCTTTCATGTGTCCGAGGAGGACGTATCGCATTATGAGCAGCATCACTGACACCATCATCACCCCGACTGTGACGCCCTCCTCGACACCCGAGGAGATCAACGCAGCCTGCCGGCTGGCGCTGGAGGAGCCGTTTCGGAGCATCCTCATGCACCAGCACTACAAGGACGAACTGCGCCGTGCCATCATGACCGTCGACGAGAACGACGCTCTGCAACCCGGCATGGAGTGGCTGATCCGGCGGCGTCACGCTGCCATCATCGAGCTCGGCTTCTTCTTCCGCAAGTATGGAGGTAAGGAGGCAGCTCGACAGCAGCGTCGTGAGCAGGAGCGAGCCGAGGAGGCTCGCCTGCGAGCCTTGCAGATTGCCCAGCAGACTGAGGCCGAGCAGCAGAGCACGTACTTCCGTGTCGTCGCCATCCTCGAGGACCCCGACATCATGTGGGCCATCGAGAAGGTGTTCGGCGAGGAGGAGGGTCCTCAGCTGCTCAAGCAGTTGCAGAGTCCCAAGGCGACTCGAATCCACAGTGCTCTGGGAACCATCAACCAGCGCTCGGGATTGATCCGCTACTTGGCTAGGGTCCGTGCCGATCTGGCGACTGAAATGGGCAACACCATCAACTTCCGCTACTGGGAGAGTCGCAGTGTACGTCGCTGTCTCGAGGAACTGTGGCCCAAGGCCGGCGCCATGCTCGGTTTGCTCCCGTACTACCAGGAGCAGGCTCGCGAGTACTTCGCCGACAAGTGCGAAGAGGCTTCCAATGCCATCCTCGACGCGTGGTACGACAGCGATGAACTGGCCAATGCCATCGAGGACGCCCGAATGTTGGTGAACAAGATCATCACTGACAGCCAGAGACCCAAGGGCGCCAGCAACAGCGCCTCGCGTCGTGCCAAGCGCATCGAGCGCGAACAAAACCAGGAGGCAGCCCGACAGCAGCAGACGGTCAGCCGGCGCCAGAACACCAAGGCCGAGCGTGCTGCTCGAGACCGGGCTCTGACCCAGCAGAACAAGGACAGGGCCGCCGCCAGCAAGAATTCCGGCACCGTCGGAGGCAAGCACTACGACAGCGGCAGCAAGAACAAGAAGAAGTAGGTTTCGACCACACCTCTCACCCAAGTGGTCACCACAGGGCCGGAGCTCTGCGATCATCTCGATCGCATCTCCGGCTCTTTCCTTTGGAAATTAAATTTACCGAATTGTAGCTTGGCGGAGAGGGTGGGATTCGAACCCACGTTACCCTTGCGAGTAAACCACCTTTCCAAGGCGGCGCACTAGGCCTCTATGCGACCTCTCCTCGTCTATAAGGTATAATTTTAACATGATCAAAGCAATTATCGTTGATTATTATGGAGTTTTAGCTATGCAGACCAAGGGTGGTTGGCAGCTTGATGTTCATTTAGTTAACTTGCTACAAAATCTCAAACGCGATTATAAGATTGGTCTTGTATCGAATTCCTATGCTAAATCAGTCAGCGAGCTTGACCCAATGCTTGACGCCGGTTTATTCGACCTTGTCCA
>CAZGCZ010000001.1:0-3240 GCA_964524615.1 uncultured Candidatus Saccharibacteria bacterium | reverse complement strand
GAAACAATGTCGACTGTCCCAGAAATTTCAGTCGAAATCTGTTCGAATTGTCATCCGTTCTACACGGGCAAACAAAAGCTGGTTGATACTGCCGGACGAGTAGACCGGTTCCGAGCAAAAGCTGAGACCGCTGAAAAACTGCGAGCTAAAAAAGCGCCCAAAAAAGCTACTCGCACCTCAAAGCCTACTCAATCAAGTGATGAAAAATTAGCTGCTATTAAGTCTGAAGTGACTACTAAAACGGTTGATTCTGGCTCTGCTCCAACTAAAAACGCCAAAACTGACGCTAACTAAATAATTGAATATAAAACGGCTGCTATAATAACTGCAGTTGTTTTATTTTGGATATACTATGATTGATCAAGAAAAAATTACCAATTTAGAAAACGAATTACGTGATATTGAGCGGCGACTGGCTCAGCCTGATGCCTATGCCAACCCTAAGATTAAAAGCCTTATTGCTCGCCAAACTGAACTTAGTAAAATTCTGTCACTCAATCAACAGCTTAAATCGGCCAAAAAAGAATTAGACGAAGCAAATTCTTTAGTCAATGACCCAGAACTAGGTGAGCTAGCACGGGCTGACATTGAGCGCTTAACACATTTGGTACAGGATTTGACACGAGAGCTGGAACTAAATTTGGTGCCAAAAGATCCTAATGATGACAAAAATGCCATTATAGAAATTCGAGCTGGCGCGGGCGGAGATGAATCAAGTCTATTTGCTGGCGAGCTAGTCCGTATGTATTCACGGTATGCTGAAACCCATGATTTGCGGGTAGAAATCTTATCTTCTAGCCCAAATGAGGTAGGTGGTTATAAGGAAATGATTTTGTTAATTACAGGAGCGCATGCTTACGGTACATTCAAATATGAGTCGGGTGTTCATAGAGTACAGCGGGTGCCCGTCACAGAATCAGCCGGTCGCATTCATACCTCAACTGCAACCGTAGCGGTGCTGCCAGAGGCAGAAGAAACAGAGTTAGAAATTAATCCCAATGAACTAAGAATTGATGTTTACCGTTCGAGTGGTCACGGTGGGCAAAGTGTTAACACGACCGATTCGGCTGTGCGCATTACTCACTTGCCAACCGGTATAGTAGTTACGTGCCAAGACGAGAAATCCCAACTCAAAAACAAAGCTAAGGCCATGAGCGTACTACGCTCTCGACTACTTGCCATGCAGACTGAAGAGCAGCAAAAGGCACTTGGAGAGGCTCGTATTAGTCAAATTGGTACTGGTGATCGTTCTGAGAAAATTCGAACATATAATTTTCCTCAGGATCGAGTTACTGACCATCGAATTGGATATACAACTCGAGGCATTGCGCGATTTATGGATGGAGAAATTGAGCCTCTGTTTAATGCTTTACGCCAGGCCGATATTGATAAGCAAATGACACGCTAAGACATTGAAAACTGTTCATGAACTTCTGGCTTTAGCTCAAAAAAAATTACGTAAGGTTGAAATTAGTAGTGCTGAGCTTGATAGCGAATTACTTGTTTGCCATGTGCTTAACAAAGACCGTGTATGGCTATTGACTCATAAGGACATGGGTGTAGCAAAAAAACATATAGTAGAGTTTGATAAGCTACTTGCTCGGCGAGAGCAACGCGAGCCGATGGCATATATTTTAGGATCCAAGGAATTTTATGGTTTAGAATTTAAAGTTAATGAATCAGTATTAATCCCGCGAGCCGAAACTGAATTACTCGTTGAGCAAGTAATTGAAAAAGTTAGTCAATCATCAAAGCTGATTGCTGATATAGGCACGGGCAGCGGAGCAATTGCAATATCATTAGCTACTTATTTGCCACAATGTCAGTTTGTAGCTACCGAGCTAAGCCAGTCTGCTTTGTCAGTGGCACAACTTAATGCCAAGACCCATCATGTTCGGTCCCGTATCTCTTTTATTCAGTCTGATTTATTTGACAAAATAGATCAGAAATTTGATATCATTTGCGCTAACTTGCCTTATGTTCCGCAAACCATTCAGAAGCGTCTTAAGTCCGATATTCACTTTGAGCCAGCCCTAGCATTATACGGTGGAGAAGACGGGCTTGATCATTACCGAATATTTTTTAAACAAGTAGCCAATTATCTTAAGCCTCATGGGCTGGTATATTGTGAATCTGACCCATGGCAATATTCGGAGCTGGCTAAGTTGGCAAAGAAATCTGGCTTAGAGCCAATTTACCAAAATTATCTTATTTGTGGTTTTAAACTTAGCTAAGACTGGCTTTGCTGCAATGTAATATCAACCTTATTCTCTTTGCCGTCGCGGATATAGGTTACGGTCACTTTGTCGCCAATTTTATACTGCCCAATAACTGAAGCTAGCGTATGACTATCGTCAATTGTTTGATTATCAATTTTAGTAATAATATCACCAGCCTTTAGCCCTGCTTTATCGGCTGGACTTCCAGGAACAACAGCCGGGCCATCACTGCCGGCGGCTATATATGCCCCATGATCAACAGACAAATTATTACTGGCAGCTATTTGCTGATTAATAAGAACGTAGCGAACTCCAAGATATGGTCGCTCAATCTTGCCTTTTGCTTCAACCGAATTAAGATCGTTTTTGACATCATTAATAGCAATAGCAAAGCCGATACTCTGCGCCTGTCCGGCTACAGCCGTGTTCATCCCAATTACCTGTCCTGCAATATTTACCAACGGGCCACCCGAATTGCCGGGGTTAATCGCGGCATCTGTTTGTAATAAATTATAAAGTGTCTCCTGCTGCCCACCGCTATCATTACCTGCCGTTAGCGTCTGTCTGCGGCCGGAGATAATCCCTTGCGTGACAGAATTCTGGAACTGCCCAAGCGCATTGCCAATCGCCACCGCTGTTTGGCCAACTTCTACTGAAGCCGAGTCACCTAAAGTGGCGGCTTTTAGGCCATGCGCATCAATTTTTACAAACGCGATGTCATTGGTAGGATCAGTTGCTAAAATACTTCCTTTATACTGTTTATTATCGTTTGTAATAACCGTTAGGTTTTGAGCGCCATTAACAACGTGCTTATTGGTTAAAATTAATCCTTCTGATGTAACAATAATGCCCGTGCCAGCGCCGGTTTCGGTTTGAGTTTGCCCAAAAAAATCGACGCTATTGGCTGTCGAGGTAATACTCACTACACTAGGTGAAACATTTTTTACTAAGTCAATGATGGCAGACTGCTCAAGAACAGTAACCTGATGAGCTGGTGCACCATTGGTGTTGTTGCTAATAT